>NZ_JBHXEG010000028.1:0-92872 GCF_042724935.1 Kitasatospora sp. NPDC127060 | reverse complement strand
GTGTGCGGACCACCGTCGCCCCCGCCGTCGTCCGTGCTCGACTGCCCTGCGGGGCCGTGGTTTCGGGTGGCAGACGGTGGGGTGGCCGACGGATGGCTGGATGGCTGGATGGCTGGATGGCTGGATGGCTGGATGGCGGGCGGGCTGGCTGGCGGGCGGGGCGGTGGAGGTGGCGGGTGGAGGCGGTGGTCAGGCGAGATCCTGGGCGACCTCCCAGACGTGTCCCGCCGGGTCGGCGAAGGCCGCCGTCCGCCGACCCCACGGCCGGTCCACCGGCCCGTTCAGCAACGCGACTCCGCGCTCGGCCAGTTGGGCACAGGCCGTGTCCACGTCCGGCACCCGGACCGTGAGCAGCGCCCGGACCCCCGTGGCGGGCGCTGCCACCGGGGCCGGCTCGACCAGTTCGGGCGCCTGGTCCGCCGCGAGCAGGTTGACCAGCAGGTTGCGCAGCCGGACGACGGCCGAGACGTCGTCCTCGTAGATCACCGGGACGCCGAAGACCTCCTGGTAGAAGGCCTTCGTGGCGGGGACGTCCGCCACGAAGAGCGTGATGACTTCCAGTTCGTCCAGATCGGTGTGATCGGTGTGCACGGGTGCCTCCGGTTGTCGCGGGTTCACGGCGAGGGTGGCACGGGGGACTGACGGCTCGTCGATGTCGCTGCGTCAGTTCGCTGCTGCGGTGCCGATGTAGCGGTCCTGGGCGGCGAGGACGGCGTCGGCGTGGACACCGGCCCAGGCGCCGAGCGCGCGGATAGGACCGAGCAGCGCGACGCCTGCCCCGGTCAGGGTGTAGTCGACGCGGGGCGGGGCCTCGGCGTAACGGCGGCGCTCCACCAGGCCGTTGTACTCCAGCCGTCGCAGTGTTTCGTTGAGCACCTTCGGGCTGATTCCGCCGATCCGGTCCAGCAGCGCGCGGGGGCGCATCGGGCCCTGTTCGCCGAGGACGTACACCACCACGCTGTCCCAGCGGTTGGCGATCACCTCGAAGGCCAGCCGGGCGCGGCAGTCCGCGGCGAACACCCTGCCGCCCAGGTCGCTGCCCGGGGCGCCGTCGGGGGCGCCGTCCGGCCGGTCTTCGCTCGCGTCCTCGGTCCGCATGCCGTCATCCTGCCCGATCCGTTGCACACCCGGCGGTGTGCATCGACCCCTCTAGCGTCCGGAGTACGGCACAGGACGTGATGTGAGGAGTGGATGGACCATGCGGATCGGCATTCTCGGGACGGGATCCATGGCGGCCGCGCTCGGCGGGGCCTGGGTGCGGGCCGGGCACGAGGTCCTGGTGGGCGGGCGGGACGCGGACGCGGCCCGGAAGCTCGCCGGGGCGATCGGCGCCTCGGGCGGCGGTGGCCTGGCGGAGGCGGCGCGGTTCGGGCAGGCGGTGCTGGTCGCGCTGCCGGCCGGGGTGGCGGAGCAGGTGGTCGGCTCGCTGGCCGGCGAGCTGGCCGGGCGGGTCCTGCTGGACTGCACCGTGCCGATGGCTGCGGGCGCGGGCGGGCCGACCCTGACCACGGAGGGCGGCACGGACTCCATCGCCCGGAGGCTCGCTTCGGCAGCTCCGGTGGCGCGGGTGGCCAAGGTGTTCGGGATCTGCCACGAGAGCATCTGGTCGCTGCCGCGGCCGAGCTTCGAGGGCGCACCGCTCGGCGTCCCGTACTGCGCGGACGATCCGGCGGCCGGTGCGCTGACGGCCGAGTTGGTGGGCTCGATGGGCTGCACGCCGGTGCCCTGTGGCGGGCTCGACCGGGCCGGGCTGCTGGAGGCGGCGGCGGTGTTCGCGATCGGGGTGTGGTGGTCCGGCGGCGAGGCCCGGGAGGTGTTCCCGTCGCCCGCGCTGGCCCCGGGGGCGGTGGACGACGTCGCGTAGCGGGGGAGGGTCGGGAGCCGGGAGCCGGGAGCCGGGAGCCGGGAGCCGGGAGCCGGGAGCCGGGGGGCGGCCGACGGGAAACAGGGAACGGATGGCAGCGAACGGATGACGGATGACAGATGACAGGGAACAGATAACAGATGTTGAAATCTGTCATCTGTTCTTCGTTCGGTGATCGTCCCGCCGTCAGGCCAGGTCCTTGCGGATCTGGTCCAGGACCAGCCCGGCCCCGGTGTAGCCGATGCCGAGCATCCACAGGTTGTCGTCCACCTCGAACACCCGGCCGTTGCGGACGGCGTCCAGGTTCTTCCACAGTGCGCCCTCGGTGATCCTGGTGTGGTCGGACTTCGCCGGGTCCCCGTACACCGAGTAGAAGATGACGTCGGCCGCGGCCTGGTCCACCTGCTCGGGGCTGATCTCCAGCGAGAAGCCGGGCTTGCCCTGGTTGGCCGGGCGGCCGAGCCCGAGGTCCTTGAACAACGAGCCGACGAAGGTGTCGTCGAGGTAGAGCCGGGTAGGGGCGCCGGCCAGGAAGCGGGCCATCTCGACCCGGGTGGCCGCCGCCTTGGCCGGCCCGCCGAGCGCGGTGACCACGTCCCGCAGTTTCGTCCGGTACGCCGCGTCCGCCGCCGCGACCTCGGTCTGCCGGCCCAACGCCTCGGCGTGCAGCCGGGCGTTCTCCTGCCAGGTCGGCCCGGTGGTCCTGGACAGCACGGTGGGCGCGATCCTGGACAACTGGTCGTACCGCTTGTCGTCGCGGACCTGGTTGCTCAGGATGAGGTCCGGCCGCAGTGCGGCGATCGCCTCCAGGTTGGGCTGGCCGATCGCGCCGACCGGCTTCGTCCCGGCCAGCCGCTCGGCGGGCAGGTACCCGGGGAAGGGCGCGCCCGCGCTGACCGTGGTGGCGCCGACCGGGCTCAGGCCGAGGGTGACCACCGAGTCCAGGGCGTCGGTGTCCAGCACCACCACCCGGCTCGCCCGGGCCGGTACGGCGCTCTCGCCGCGCGCGTGCCGGACCGTCCGGGTGTCGCCGGAGCCGGACGAACCGCCGCCCGGGGCGGGGGAGCCTGACCCGCAGGCGGTGAGTGCCAGGCCCGGGGCGAGCCCGGCGGCGAGGCCGAGCGCGGCGCGGCGGCTGAGGGTTCGGGGCATCAGCGGCTCCTCCAACGGGCGGGCCTCCAACGGGCTGGCCTTCAGCGAGCGGGCCTTCAGCGAGCGGGCTTCAACGAGCGGGCTTCAAGGATCCGGCCTCCAGCGGGTGGGCCTCCGCCGGGCGGAACCCCCCACCGGTCGCCTCCCCCAAGTGGCCTACGGGGCACCGGAATCCCTGCCCGCCCGGTGGCCCCGCTACGCCTCGGAGCCGTACTCCCGTCGCTGGCGCAGCAGTTCGTGGTACTCGGCGCGCACCCGGCGGTCCATCGCGAGGGTGAACTGGGCATCGGCGACGGTACGGGCGAGCGGTCGCACCCGCAGGATGCGCTCGGTGAGCCGGGCCGCCTCGCCGGGTGCCAGCGGGGTGTCGCCGGAGAGCGCGCTGAGCAGGTGCTCGCTGACCACCTCGATGAAGATCTCGGCGATGGCGTCGACGTGCTCCCGGGTGCGCCGGGAGGCGTCGAGGACGGCGGAGAGCGGCACGCCCTCGGCGACCAGCTCGGTGGTGGCGTCCATCAGTCGGCGGCTGACGTGGGTGATCCCGTCGTCCTCCACCGTGATGTAGCCCTGGGCGATGGACTCGGCGGTGTTCTCCTCGGTGAGCTGGTCCCCGAAGGCGGCCTTCAGCTCGTCCCACTCCAGTCGGACCGGGGTCTCGTCCGACCAGGGGGCGACGATGGCGGCCTCGAGGCCGATCAGCTCGGCGACGTCCCGCCCGCTCTCGCCGGCGCCGATCAGTTCGGCGATCCCGCCCAGGGTGTGGCCGCGTTCGAGTAGTTCGCCGATCATCCGCAGCCGGGCCAGGTGCTCCTCGCCGTACCAGGCGATCCGGCCCTCCTTGCGGGGCGGTTGGAGCAGTTTGCGCTCGCGGTAGAAGCGCAGGGTGCGGGTGGTGATCCCGGCCGCTTCGGCCAGTTCCTCCACCCGGTACTCGCGTTTTCTGTCGCCCGCAGCAGCTCTGACCTTGTCCACGGCGATCAGCATAGGTCCGTGGGGTCGGCCCGGGAGCGTGCGGGAGCTTCGGGAACTTCCGGCGAATCCGGGCTGTCGCGCTTCTTCCATCCGGTGTCAGCAAGGGCTACCCTGCCAACCATGCCAGTGATTACTGGCGCGATTGGCAGGGTTCCGGGGTGTCCTCCCCGGAAGAGCGTGACGACCACCGCCCCACCCTCAGGAGGAGGCCGCATGGCATCCAGCAGCAAGCGCCCACGCTCCGGCGAGTCCGGTGCGTCCGGTGCGTCCGGTGCCACGGGCGCGTCCGGAGGCACCGACGCGACCGACCCCGATGCTGCGGCGGAGGCCGTACCGCACGTACGGGTGGCCGTGATCGGCTCCGGCTTCGGCGGCCTCGGTGCCGCCGTCCGGCTGCGCCGCGCCGGGATCACCGACTTCGTCGTGCTGGAGCGCGCTGACTCCGTCGGCGGCACCTGGCGCGACAACAGCTACCCGGGCTGCGCCTGTGACGTGCCCTCGCACCTCTACTCCTTCTCGTTCGCGCCCAACCCCGACTGGCCGCGCAGCTTCTCCGGCCAGCCGGACATCCGCGCCTACCTGGAGAAGGTCGCCACCGTCTTCGGCCTCCGCCCTCATCTGCGCTTCAACACCGAGGTTCTGGAGGCGCGTTGGGAGAGCGAGCGGGCCCGCTGGCGGATCACCACCTCGGCCGGCCAGTGGACCGCCGACGCCGTCGTCTCCGCCGCCGGACCGCTCGCCGACCCGCAGATCCCCGACCTGCCCGGCCTGAGCACCTTCCCCGGCAAGGTGTTCCACTCCTCCCGCTGGGACCACGACTTCGACCTGGCCGGCAAGCGCGTCGCGATGGTCGGCACCGGGGCCTCCGCCGCCCAGATCATCCCGTCGATCCAGCCGAAGGTCGGCAAGCTGACCGTCTTCCAGCGCACTCCGGCCTGGGTGCTGCCGCGCCGCGACCGCGAGATCAGCCAGCTGGAGAAGTGGCTGCACGACCGCCTCCCGGTCACCGCCAAGATCCGCCGGGGAACCCTGTTCGCCCTCCGCGAGATCCAGGTGGACGCCTTCGTGCGCCGCCCCGGACTGCTGCGCGTCGTCCAGCAGATCGCCGAACGCCACATCGCCCGAGGCATCGCCGATCCGGCGCTGCGCGCCAGGCTCACCCCGGACTACCGGATCGGCTGCAAGCGCATCCTGCTCAGCAACACCTACTACCCGGCGCTCGCCGCCGCCAACACCGAGGTGGTCTCCTCCGGCCTGCGCGAACTGCGCGGCTCCACCCTGGTGGCCGCCGACGGCAGCGAGCACGAGGTGGACGCCATCGTCTTCGGCACCGGCTTCCACGTGACCGACATGCCCATCGGCGCCCGGGTGTTCGGGGCGAACGGGACGAGCCTGGCCGAGGAGTGGAAGGACGGCATGGAGGCGCTGCGCGGCTCGACCGTGCGCGGCTTTCCCAACCTGTTCTTCGTGATCGGCCCTAACACCGGCCTCGGCAACAGCTCGATGATCCTCATGATCGAGTCCCAACTGAACTACATGATCGACGCGTTGACGACGCTCGACTCGGTCGGCGCGACCGCGATGCAGCCCACCGTCCGCGCCCAGCGACAGTGGAACCTGGAACTCCAGCACCGGATGGACCGCACCGTCTGGACCACCGGCGGCTGCCGTAGCTGGTACCTGGACCCGAGCGGCAAGAACACCGTGCTCTGGCCCGGCTCCACCACCTCCTTCCGCCGGGCCACCCGCAAGGTCGACCTCGGCGAGTACGAGCTGATCATGCGCACCGCCCCGAGCGCCGCCCGTCCCACCGCCCGTCCCACCGCCGGAACCGCTTCCGGAACCGCTTCCGGAACCGCTTCCGGAACCGCTCCCGGAACCGCCGTCCAGGAGGCCACCGCATGACCGCCGTCCACCTGCCTGCCGAGTACGTACCGCCCACGCCCGTCGAGGAGTTGAGCGTGCGATCGGCGGACGGCATCCGGCTGCACGTCGAGGTGCACGGCCAGCCCGGTGCGCCCACCGTGGTGCTCTCCCACGGCTGGACCTGTTCGACCGCCTTCTGGGCCCCTGTGATCCGTGAACTCGCCGACCGCTACCGGGTGGTGGCCTACGACCAGCGCGGCCACGGCCACAGCGAGATCCCGCCCAGCCGGGCCCGCTACTCCACCCGGGCGCTCGCCGAGGACCTGGCCGCCGTGCTGGCGCGGACCGTCCCGGCGGGGGAGCGGGCGGTGCTGGCCGGTCACAGCATGGGCGGGATGACCATCATGGCGGCCGGCGGCCGGCCCGAGGTCGCCGAGCGCACCGCCGCCAACCTGCTGATCTCCACCGGTCCGGCCGAGCTGCTCGCATTGCTCACCGTCCTGCCGAAGGGCGTCCGCGCCCCGGGCCTGCGGCGCTTCCTGCACCGGCAGCTGCTGCGCTCCCGGATGCCGCTCGGACCGGTCTCCGGCGCCAGCCGGGCCGCGCTCAAGTACGCGATCATGGGGACGGGTTCGACCGCCGGACAGGTCGAGGCGACGGCCCGGATCGTGCACGCCTGCCCGACCGGGGTCCGCTTCCACTGGGCCGGAGTGCTGGAACGGCTGGACGTGCGCGCCGGTCTCGGGCGGATCGCCGCCCCCACCGCCGTGGTGGTGGGCACCGCGGACCGGCTGACTCCGCCGGTGCACGCCCACCGGATGGTCGCCGAACTCGCGGACCCGCAGGGCCTGTTGTTGCTGCCCGGGGTCGGGCACATGGCGCCGCTGGAGCGGCCGGTGGAGATCGCCGCCGAGATCGACCGGATGGCCTCCGCCTACCTGAGCCCCGGCCGCGCCGCCGACGCGGCCACTTCCGCTTCCGCTGTCGGTCCCGCTGCTGTTCCCGCGCCCGCTTCCGCTGTTGACGCGCCCGCTTCCGCCTCCGCTTCTGCTGTCGAGAGGACCACCGTCGCATGAACGCCATCCCGCCGTTGTCCGCGCAGGTCGTGGTGGTCACCGGGGCCGCCCGTGGAGTCGGAGCCTCGCTGGCCCGCAAACTGGCCCGGCGCGGGGCCAAGGTCGCGCTGCTCGGCCTGGAACCGGAGGAGCTGAAGGCCGTCGCGGCCCAGTGCGGCGCGGCCGCCACCGCGTGGGAGGTGGACGTCACCGATCTGGAGGCGCTCAGCGACGCCGCCGACCGGATCAAGGAGCACTACGGGCGGATCGACACCGTGGTCGCCAACGCAGGGATCGCGATCGGCGGACCGCTGGCCGACAGCGACCACCGGGCCTTCAGTCGGGTGATCGAGGTCAACCTGCTGGGCAGTGTCGCCACCGCCCGGGCCTTCCTGCCGGCGCTCACCGAGAGCCGGGGCTACCTGCTGCAGATCGCCTCGCTCGCCGCGCTGACGCCCGCACCGTTGATGAGCGCCTACTGCGCGAGCAAGTCCGGGGTGGAGGCCTTCGCCCACTCGATCCGCGCCGAGGTCGCCTATCAGGGAGTCAAGGTCGGTGTGGGATACCTGAGTTGGACCGACACCGACATGGTCCGCGGCGCCGACGAGGACGCCGTACTGAAGCAGATGCGCAGCCGGCTGCCGTGGCCGGCCAACAAGACCTATCCGCTGGAGCCGGCGGTGGAGCGGATCGTCGCCGGGATCGCCCGGCGCTCCGCCCATGTGTACGCCCAGGCCTGGCTGCGAGGGATGCAACCGGCGCGCTGGCTGCTGCCCGGCCTGATCGCGGTGGTCGGCTCCCGTGACGTCGCCAGGCTCGCTCCGCAGCTGGCCGCCACCGCCGCCTCCCGGCTGCGCGCCGTCGGGGCCGGTGGCGCCGCGGACACGGCGCTGCGAGGGGACCGGGCGGGGGCGGGGGACTGACGGGCGATGGATGACAACTGACAGCTGACGGAGAACGGATAACAGATGACAGGTGACAGATTTCGAAATCTGTTACCTGTCATCTGTTATCCGCCAGTCGTCCGCCGTCCGCCGCCACCCCGCCGTCCGCCCCCGCCCCGCCCGCCCCCGCCGCGATCCCCGCCAGTACCCGCAGGGCCCACCCCAGCACCGGCAGTGGCGGCGAGGCCAACCCCACCCGCACCGCCGACGGCGTGCTCCGCGGATCCACCGCGAAGGCCGTCGCGGGTGTCACCGAGATCCCCGCCCGCCTCGCCGCCGCGACGAAGGTCTCCGCCCGCCAGGCCCCGGGCAGCTCCCACCACAGGTAGAACGAGCAAGGGTCCGCCCGCAGCCGCTGCCCCGCGAGCGCCTCCCGGGCCAGCGCCTGCCGTGCCGCCGCGTCCGCCCGCTTCGCCGCCGCCACCGCGGCCGCCGTCCCGTCCCCGATCCAGCGCACCGCCGCCTCCAGCGCGAACCCGCTCGGCGCCCACCCGCCGGTCCGCAGCGCACCGGCGACCTGGTCGCGCAGCCCGTCCGGGACGACCGCGAACCCGGTGGTCAGCCCGGGGGCGAGCCGCTTGGACAGGCTGTCGACCAGCACCGTTCGCTCGGGTGCGAGCGCGGCGAGCGGGGCCAGCTCGGGGCGGAGGAAGGACCAGATGCCGTCCTCGACCACCGGCAGGTCCAGCCGGCGCAGCTCCCCGGCCAGCGCGACCGCCCGCTCCGGCGGCAGGCTCACGCCGAGCGGGTTCTGCAGCCGGGGCTGGACGTACACCGCGCGCAGCGGCGCCGTACGGTGGGCCGCCGCTACGGCGTCGGGCAGCAGCCCGTGTTCGTCGACGGCGAGCGGCACCAGCCGGATGCCGAGCCGTTCGGCCATGGCCCTGACCACCGGGTAGGTGAGTGCCTCGACCCCCAGTCGCTGCCCGGGCGGTACCAGCGCGGCGAGCGCCCCCGCGACGGCCTGCCGTCCGTTGCCCGCGAACAGCAGCTGCCGGGGGTCGGCGTCCCAGCCGCCCGCCCCTGTCGACAGCAGCTGCGCGAAGGCCCGGCGGGCCGGCTCCGCCCCGGTCGCGCCGACCGGCCGCAGCGCCTCGCCGAGTGCGTCGGCCCGGAGCAGCGGTGCCATCGCACCGGCCAGCAGTTCGGCCTGTCCGGGCACGGTGGGGTAGTTGAGCTCCAGATCGATCGGCGCGTCAGTGGGCTCGGCGAGGGCGATCCGGCCGCCGTCCGCCTCGGTGGCCCGCCCGGCCCGGACGAAGGTGCCGCGCCCGACCTCGCCGATGGTCAGCCCGCGCCGGACCAGTTCGCGGTAGACCCGCCCCGCCGTCGAGGCGGCGATGCCCCGTCCGCGGGCGAAGGCCCGCAGGGTGGGCAACTGTTGGCCTGGCCGCAGCCGTCCGTCGGTGATGTCGGCGGCGAGCTCGTCCGCGATCCGCCGGTAGTCGTCCATCGGTCTCCAACCCTTTGTCTCTCGGGAGGCATTGCACCGAGTTCAAAGTCATCATTGCATCGAGCCGACTCCGCACCCTAGCCTCCTCGCATGGACCACCTGGACACGTTGACATCAGCCGTGGACGGCCACGCGGTGCTCGGCATCGCCGCCGTGGCCCTGGGCATGGTGCTGTCGCCGGGGCCGAACATGATCTACCTGGTGTCGCGCTCGATATCCCAGGGCCGCCGCGCCGGCCTGGTGTCGCTGACCGGCGTCGCCACCGGGTTCCTGGTCTACCTGGTCGCGGTGACGGCCGGGGTGGCGGCGGTGTTCTCGGTCGTCCCGGCGCTGTACACCGCGATCAAGCTGGCCGGCGCGGGCTATCTGCTCTGGCTGGCCTGGAAGGCGGTCAAGCCGGGAGGTACGGCGGTCTTCGCCCCGCAGCAGCTGCCGCCGGACTCGCCGCGCCGCCTGTTCGCGATGGGCTTCCTGACCTGCCTGCTCAACCCCAAGATCGCCATCATCTACATCTCGCTGCTGCCCCAGTTCGTGGCGCCCGAGCGCGGCCATGTCGCGCTGCAGAGCCTGGTGCTGGGCCTGACCCAGATCGTCATCGCGGTCAGCGTGAACGGCCTGATCGCGATGAGTGCGGGCAGCATCGCGGGCTTCCTGAACCGCCGCCCGGTCTGGCTACGCGTGCAGCGCTACGTGATGGGCACCGTCCTGGCGGGCCTCGCCCTGAACATCGCCGCCGACCGCGCCAAGGCCGTCGCCGTCTAGAGCCTGCCCGGCCGGTCGTGCGCCCGGCAAGATCCGCCGGACACCCCCGCCAGCCCTGGCCCCGCCAACCCCGGCCCGGCTAACCCCGGCCCCGCCAGCCCTGGCCCCGCCAACCCCGGCCCGGCTAACCCCGGCTCGCGGCCCGAAGTACCTCGTAACCCGCCTGGATGAAACGCCCGTTGAGCGATGGGCCGGTGTTGGCCAGGGCGGCGACGGCGGTCGGGCCCTCCGGCGAGAACCCCACGAAAGCGGTGAACCCCCGGGTGCCGCCGGAGTGGAAGTAGAGCTCCCGGCCGCCTGAAATCCGGTGCTGCCAGACCAGGCCGAGCCGGTCCGTCGAGTGCGGAAGCCGCAGCCGTAGTCGCTGGACGTCCCGCAGGGCGGCTCCCAACTGCCCGTTCCCACCGTCGAGATGGGCGCGCAGGTAGCGCAGCAGGTCGGCCCCGCTGGAGCGGACCGCGCCCGCCCCGGGCAGTCCGGGGATGAGCCAGGGCGGCAGTGCCCGTCCGCGTCGGTACCCCACGGCGCGTTCCGGCGCGTCCGGTGCGCAGGTCGTGGCGTGGAGCCCCAGTGGCCGGCAGATCCGCTCGGCGAGCAGTTCCGGGTACGGCGCCCCGCCGGTCTCGGCGAGCAGCCGGCCGAGCAGTCCGACCCCGTAGTTGGAGTACCGGTACCGGCTACCTGGCGGGCAGCGTAGGGTGGTTCGGGCCACCGACCTGCGCAACTGGTCGTCGCCGAAGGCGGCGTACGGGTTGCCGGTCCAGTTCGGGACGGCCGCCGCGAGCAGTCCGGGCGGCAGCCTCGGCAGGCCGGAGGTGTGGGTGGCCAGGTGCAGCAGCCGGATCGGTTCGCCGGAACTCGCCCGCACCGGGCGCCAGTCGGGCGGAAGGCGGCGCTCCACCGGTTCGTCCAGGGCGAGTTCACCGCGCGCGGCCAGCTCGGCGAGCAGCAGCGCGGTGAACGTCTTGCTGACCGAGCCGAGTTCGAAGACGCTGTCCGGTGTGCACGGGGCGGACCGCTCGCGGTCGAGGTGCCCGTCGCAGTGGACCTCCTCCCGCCCCGCGTGCGCCACCGCCACCGTGACGGCGGTGGCGTACGGTTCGGCGGCCCGCAGCGTCGCCGCGACCGCCGTGTCCAGCCCGCTCAAGTGGCCACCGGTGTGCCGCCGAGCGCACGCGAGAGCGCGACGGTGGCGGCCACCACCCCGACCACGGCGGTGTGTCCGTGATCGCGGAAGGCGTCCTCCGGGTCGTCGTACTCGGGCGCCGACCCCTCGCACGGGATCAGTCCGTCCGGCTGCTGGACCGCGGCCAGGGCCTCCCAGCCGACCCGGCCGGTGACGGGCTCCCCGATGCACGAGTCGACGATCAGCAGTTCGCCGGCGAGGTCCCACTGCTCGATCTCCAGCCAGATGTCGAGCCAGACCGGCAGCCAGTCGCGCAGGTAGTCGCGCATCGGTTCGGGCAGGCACTCGGGCCGGGCGCCCCAGTCGGTGACGTGGAAGACGGTGTGGGTGACGTGGTAGGCGATCAGCCAGGCGATGGTCCACGGCTCGGGGAGGGCGCCGAGCCAGGTGGCCCCGGCGAGTGCGTTCCAGTCCGGCCGGGGTTCGAGGCCCGCGATCCGCCGGGCGTTGGCCAGGGCGAGCCGGCGGTTGCCGGGGATCTCGACGGCGTGCACGGAGCGGAGGCGGCCGAGCGAGTTGAGGAGGTCCTCCAGCGCGGCGTGGCGGTAGCCGGCCCGGGCGAAGTGGCCGTACGTCTCCAGCGGGTCGATGACCGTGACGTGCCGCAGTTGCCGTTCGTACAGCAGGTCGCCGCCCCGGAGTTGGGCCCAGGCGGCTTCGAGGAGCGCGCGGGCGAGCTCGGTGTCGTGCGGGCCGGTGATGCCGTCGCGCAGTACCAGCGAGGAGGCCAGGGCGACTTCGCAGAGCGGTTTGTAGACGTCGTTCGGTTCGGCGAGGTCGATGACCGTGTTGTCCTCCAGCCGACCGTAGCCGCTCTGGTAGCCGGCGTGCAGCCAGGCCAGTGACCGGGAGCCGAGCTGTTGGGCGGTGCTGAGCACCTGGGTGTCGGTCATCTCGGAGCCCCGTTCAACAAGGCCCGGGCAATGGCGAGTTCGAGCCCGGATCGGTCCGTGCCGTCGTTGACCTGATCGATCCGGTCCAGGACGGGTTCGATCTCCAGACGCAGCGGTCGCCCGTCGGCGTGCGCCCAGGCGAGCCAGCGGGCGAGCCGGACGGAGGTGGTGGCATCGCGCCGCAGCACGGCCCGGACGGTGCCGCGGGCGAGGTCCAGGGTTCCCGCACGTACGGTGTCGTGCAGCGGGCCGTCCAGCCCGGGCAGGGCGAGGACGGACAGTTGCGCCATCCTGGCCGACCAGAGCCGCCAGCCGAGGCGTTCCCGGTCGGGCGGCGGCGTGGGCGGCCGGGCGGAGGCCGGGGTGCCGTCCCCGAACGGCGTGCGGGAGAGCAGCCGGTCGGCCGCCCAGTCCTGCCACCCGATCACGACTGCCGCGCCCTCGGAAGCGGGTGCCGGCGCCGGGAGCGCGCGTCGCGCCTCGGCCAGTAGCGCGGCGGTGGCGGTGTCGGGCTCGGCGCCGGAGATCAGCTGCGGGGCGAACAGGTCGGCGCCCAGCACCCGTACGGCGGCCAGCAGCGGCCGGGGTACGACGGTGTCGGGATCCGTGAGCGCGGCCGCGCCCCCGCCGCCCCGGAGGGCGTCGAGGGTGCGGCCTGCCACTCGCTCGACCGCCGCGGCGTACTCGTCACGGAGAGGAGTCTCGGCGAACGGCATGGTGAGGTGCTTCTCCTTCAGGGGACTGGAGAGGACGGAGAGGCCGGGCGCGGGCGCGGGGCCCGGAGGCCCGGGACCCGACTACCGGGTCGGCTTCTCCTTGGGGCCCTTCGGCGACAGCAGCAGCAGGCCGGCCAGCAGTGCGGCACCGGCGGCCTCGGGCAGGTACGTGGGCGCGTCGGACACGACGGCCTCGTCCTCCACCATCAGGCTCGCGAGTGTCTCGGCCTCGGCGAGCGTCGCGCTGGGTGACGTCGAGGCGGTTTCGGTGTGGAACTGAGTAAGCATCAGATGTGCCTCCTCGTCGGGCTTTCACCGCCCGGTCGGGCGATGCCCCTGTTCGACACTACGAGCACGATCCGGTGCCTGCATCCGCAACCCGCTGAGCTGGGACGTTGCCCTGGGTGTGGGCGCGGATGCGGTGAGTCGGTACGGTCTGGGGCATGACCACAGCCTTGATCACCGGCGCGACCGCCGGCATCGGAGCCGCGTTCGCCCGCCGGCTCGCCCGCAGCGGCTACCAGCTCGTCCTGGTGGCCCGCGACACCGGGCGTCTGGAGCGCGCGAGCGCTGACCTGCACGCCGAGTACGGCATCGAGGCGGAGGTGCTGACCGCCGACCTCGCCACCGACGAGGGCATCGCGGCCGTCGAGGCCCGGCTGTCCGACGCCGAGCGCCCGGTGGACCTCCTCGTCAACAATGCCGGCTTCGGCAACAAGGGCGCCTTCGGGACCGTCCCGCTCCAGGACGAGCTGGACATGCTGAAGGTGCACATCGAGGCGATCCTGCGGCTGACCACCGCCGCCCTGCCGGGGATGCGCGAGCGCGGCCGGGGCGCGGTCGTGAACGTCGCCTCGGTGGCGGCCTTCCTGCCGCGCGGTACGTACGGCGCGAGCAAGGCGTGGGTGGTGAGCTTCACCCAGGGCGTGCTGCGGGACCTCGGCGGAACGGGCGTGCGGATGATGGCGCTGTGCCCGGGCTTCACCCGGACGGAGTTCCACCAGCGGGCGGGCATGGGCACCGGCAACATCCCCTCCTGGTCCTGGCTGTCGGCCGAGCGGGTGGTGAACGAGGCGATGCGTGACCTCGCCCGCGGCCGCTCGGTGTCCGTGCCGGGCAAGCGCTACAAGCTGGCGGTGGCGATCGCCCGGATGCTGCCGTCCGGCAGGCTCGGCGGCCTGTCCTCGAAGGCGGCGCGCACCTACCGGACCGACTGAGGCGCGGGGCGGTCGGGCGACGCGGCCGAGGCGGGGGCGGGCCCGACCGATCACCGGGCGGCCCGCCCGGGGGTCGGTCGGGCCATCGGTGGCGGGTCAGGGCGAGGGAATAGAGAGAACCTCACTATTAGCTTGTCTAACTATGAGCTAACCCCGCTATGCTGATGAAGCCCGCCTGACCGTCCTACCCAGGGAGGCCCGTACTTGAGGCCCGCCATCGACTGGACCCCGCCCGACCGCGCCGAGGGCGACCCCCGCCCGCCGGCCCAGTGGCGCCGCATCCTCGCGCTGTTCCGCCCCTACCGGGGCCGCCTGACCACCGTCGGCCTGCTGGTCGCCGCCTCCGCCGTGGTGTCGGTGGTCTCCCCGTTCCTGCTCAAGGCCGTGCTGGACACCGCCATCCCGCAGGGCCGCACCGGGCTGCTCAGCCTGCTCGCGCTCGGGATGATCCTCACCGCCGTGGTGAACAGCATCTTCAACGTGCTGCAGACGCTGATCTCCACCACCGTCGGCCAGCGCGTCATGCACGACCTGCGCACGTCCGTCTACGGCCACCTGCAGCGGCAGTCGCTGGCCTTCTTCACCCGTACCCGCACCGGCGAGGTGCAGTCCCGGATCGCCAATGACATCGGCGGCATGCAGTCCACGGTGACCTCCACCGCGACCAGCCTGGTCTCCAACCTCACCGCCGTGATCGCCTCGATCGTCGCCATGGTCGCCCTCGACTGGCGGCTGACCGTCGTCTCGCTGCTGCTGCTGCCGCTGTTCGTCTGGATCAGCCGCCGGGTCGGCCAGGAGCGAAAGAAGATCACCACCGAGCGGCAGAAGCAGCTGGCCGCGATGAGTTCGGCGGTCCAGGAGTCGCTGTCGGTCAGCGGCATCCTGCTCGGCCGCACCATGGGCCGCTCCGACTCGCTGGCCCGGGAGTTCACCGGGCAGTCCGACCAACTCGCCGACCTCGAGGTGCGGGCCAGCATGGCCGGGCGCTGGCGGATGAACACCATCATGATCGTGATGGCCGCGATGCCCGCGCTGATCTACTGGGCGGCCGGACTGACCTCCGCCGCCGGCGCGCCGATCGTCTCGGTCGGCACCCTGGTCGCCTTCGTCACCCTCCAGCAGGGCCTGTTCCGCCCGACCGTCAGCCTGCTCTCCACCGGCGTGGACGTGCAGACCTCGCTCGCGCTCTTCCAGCGCATCTTCGAGTACCTCGACCTGCCGGTGGAGATCGCCGAACCGGAGCACCCGGTCAGCCTGGCCGACATCCGGGGAGAGGTCCGCTTCGAGGGCGTCGACTTCCGCTACGACCCGGACCAGGAGCGCCCGACCCTGGACGGCGTCGAACTCAAGGTCCCGGCCGGGACGTCACTGGCCGTCGTCGGCGAGACCGGCTCGGGCAAGACCACCCTCAGCTACCTGGTGCCGCGCCTGTACGACGTCACCGGCGGCCGGGTCACCCTGGACGGCGTGGACGTGCGCGAGCTGTCCTTCGACACCCTGGCCCGCGCGGTCGGCGTGGTCTCCCAGGAGACCTACCTCTTCCACGCCTCGGTCGCCGAGAACCTGCGCTTCGCCAAACCCGGTGCCAGCGACGACGAACTGGTCGAGGCCGCCCGGGCCGCGCAGATCCACGACACCATCGCCGCCCTCCCGGACGGCTACCAGACCCTGGTCGGCGAACGCGGCTACCGCTTCTCCGGCGGCGAGAAGCAGCGCCTGGCACTCGCCCGCACCATCCTGCGCAACCCGCCGGTGCTCATCCTGGACGAGGCAACCAGCGCGCTCGACAACCGCACCGAACACGCCGTCCAGCAGGCCGTCGACACCCTGGCCGCCGGCCGCACCACCATCACCATCGCGCACCGGCTCTCCACCGTCCGCTCCGCCGACCAGATCGCGGTGCTGGACCACGGCCGGGTGGTCGAACTCGGCACCCACGAGGAGCTGGTGGAACTGGACGGCCGGTACGCGGCGCTGCTGCGCCGGGAGGTCCCGGAGGCTGCGGAGGCGGCCGGAACGGAGACCGTGCCGGCTGCCGCGCTCGGACACGCGTAGCACCAGGCGCGAGTGCGTGCGCGAGTGCGTGCGCGGAGCCGGCGCAGGCGGGACGGGCACGGCGCCGCGGGGACGGACGAGCGGCGTAGGCGGGACGGACGTGGTGCAGCCGGGACGGACCGCGGCTCAGGCCGCCTTCGGGACCTCGTTGTAGCTCTCCACGACCTCCTGGCCGGAGAGCCGCTGGATCGCCGCCATCACCTCGTCGGTCACCTGCCGACGGGCCTTCAGCGAACGGGCCTGCCCGTGCAGCTCGTCGAAGTGCAGCGGCTCGCCGAAGCGGACGGTCACCTTCTTGATCCGCGGCACCCGCTTGCCCACCGGCAGGATCTGCTCCGGGCCCTCCAGCGCCACCGGCACCACCGGGACGCCCGCGGTCAGCGCGAGCCAGGCGACGCCCGTCTTGCCCCGGTACAGCCGGCCGTCCAGCGACCGGGTGCCCTCCGGGTAGATGCCGAAGGCCTTGCCGGCCTCCAGGATCTCCAGCGCCGACTCCAGCGAGGCCTGAGCGGAGCGGTAGGTGCCGCGCTCGACCGGCACGGCGCCGATCGATTCGAAGAAGCCCTTGGAGAGCCGGCCCTTGAGCCCGGTGCCGGTGAAGTACTCGGCCTTGGCGAGGAAGTGGACCCGGCGCGGGGAGGTGAGCGGGATCACCACGCTGTCGATGAAGGACAGGTGGTTGCTGGCCAGGATCACCCCGCCCTTGCGCGGCACGTTCTCGACGCCCTCGATGGCCGGACGCCAGATCCCCCGTGAAACGGGTTTCAGCAGGAGCCTGGTGGCGAGGTCGAGCACGGGTTCCCTCCCTGGACGAACGACCGCCCCGGAGGAGTCCGGGTCAGCAATCAGACCCGCAGACTACGACACCGACCCCGCCGCCCGTCCACTCCCGGCGACCGTGGTGAACACCACGGCCGGGTAGGGTACGGCCGTCCGAACCGAGCAAGACCCCGCAGTACCCAGGAGGGAACGATGGAGAGCGTCGAGGCCATCAAGGAGATGTTCGACCGTTTCGACCAGAACGGCGACGGCAAGATCACCCCGGCCGAGTACGCGCTGGCCGCCAACGAGATGGGCGACCACAGCGTCACCATCTCGATGGCGGAGGCGCTGATCCACGCGATGGACACCCGCCACCAGGGCTACCTGGACTTCGAGGAG
Organism: Kitasatospora sp. NPDC127060; assembly: GCF_042724935.1. Classification (NCBI taxonomy): domain Bacteria; kingdom Bacillati; phylum Actinomycetota; class Actinomycetes; order Kitasatosporales; family Streptomycetaceae; genus Kitasatospora; species Kitasatospora sp. NPDC127060. Next base: position 75,576 of record NZ_JBHXEG010000028.1, on the reverse strand, counting down.
TTCCTGGCCGCCCGCCAGCGCTGAATCGCGCGGACGGGGCCGGTCGCCGTACCGGCGGCACCCGCCCCGTCCGAAGGCCGCTACCGCCTACGCTCCGTCCACCGGAGCCGCCGTGCCCGTACCTGCCGTGCCCGTACCTGCCGTACCCGTACCTGCCGTGCCCGCCGGAGCCGACGGCGCCACCGGGAACACCCGGCGCACCACCCGCTCCGCCGCCCCGCCGTCGTCCCAGACGCAGAACTTCGCCCGGAACCGCTCACGCGCCGCCGGCTCCGGATCGCCCGCGCGCAGCGCCCGCGCCAGCCCGTCGACGTCGACCGTGACCGCGCCCGGCGGCTCCGCGAACAGGTCGAAGTACACGCCGCGTTCGCGCTGGTACTCCGCCCAGTCCGGAGCGAATATCACCACCGGCCGGTCCAGCACCGCGTAGTCGAACATCATCGACGAGTAGTCCGTCACCAGCGCGTCCGCCGCCAGGTAGAGGTCCTCGACCACCGGGTGCGCCGACACGTCCACGATCTCCGCCGCGTCCTCACCGGCCATCAGGTCGCCCGGGCCGTCGGTGTGGAAGTAGTGGGTGCGCACCAGCAGCGTGAACCGCGGGCCCAGCCGCCGGGCCAGCTCCGCCACGTCCAGCAGCGGCACGTAGGCGCCCTTCCCGCCGCGGTGGGTCGGCGCGTACAGCACCGCGGTGGTGCCGGGCCGCAGCCCCAACCGCTCGCGCATCGCCCGCACTTCCGCGGGGGTGGCGTTGGCCAGCCGGTCGTTGCGCGGGTAGCCGGTGTCCAGCATCTCGTACCGGCCGGGGAAGGCCCGGGCGAAGTGCTCGCTGGTGTGCGGGTTGGAGGAGACCAGGAAGTCCCAGCGGTCGACGGCCTCCTGGAGCCGGTCGAAGTCCATCCCCTCGGCCGCCTCGGGCCGGCCCCGCAGGTCCATGCCCATCGCCTTGAGCGGGGTGCCGTGCTGGGTCTGGACGTGTACCGTGCCCTGGCGCTTGGCCATGGTGCGCGGGAAGTTGACGTTGTTGACGAAGTACTTGGCGGTGGCCATCGCCTTCAGGTACGCGGGGGTGTTGACCACCACGTACGGGACGCCGGGCGGCATCGCGTCGGCCTGCCGGCGGGTCTCCACCACCCACACGCCCCGGATCTGCGGGGCGAGTTCCTTCGCCTTCTCGTAGATCGCCGCCGGGCTGCACGCGTAACCCCGGTGCCAGTACGCGGCGTAGACCGCCAGGTGCTCGTCCAGCGGGAGGCGGCGGAAGGCGTTGTACGCGGTGAACCGGGCGCCGCTGCGCACCCCCTTCTTCACCGCCGGGGCCACCGCCCGTGCCCCGCGCTTGAGTTCGCGCGGCAGTCGGCCGGTGCGGCGAAGCTCGGCGTACGCGATCCGGGCGCCGCGGGCGGCCAGCCGGTACTGCACCCCGCGCACCCCGCCGGGGAAGCGGTAGCCCGCGGGGCGGTGGCGCTCGAAGTGCAGGGCGAGCCGGTGGAAGTAGTCCTGGCGCCGGTCCAGCGGGACGAGACCGGGGGTGTCGTAGACGTTCAACGCCTGACGGACGGTCCGGTCGAAGACCAGGGTGCGCAGCGACTCCGGGACGGGGCGGGCGCCGGGGCGGCCGGGTAGGTCCGGGTGATCCGGACTGTTCGGCCGGTTCGGGCGGTTCAGGAACGCGAAGATCGCGTCGTACTGGGCGAACACGTCGGCGTGCTTCGGGGAGGCGGTGGCGGTGATCGCGCCGTCCCGGCCGCGCCGGTAGAAGTAGCAGGGGCGGTCCAGGTAGCGCAGTCGCTCGGCGGCCAGCAGCGCCGGGTAGGTGACCGAGATGTCCTCGTAGTAGCCGCGGCCGAAGGCGACGTCCAGGCCCTCCAGGAAGGCACGGCGGAACACCTTGTTCCACACCGACATCACGGTCTGGAACAGCGCCGGGTGCTCGGCCGCCGTGCAGCCCTCGACCAGCGGGGAGCCGACCAGCACGTGCCGCCAGGGGTTGGGCTCGCTCCCGCCGTCGGGGTAGACGTGGGTGAAGTCGGTGAGCAGCACGTCGGCCGGCACCTCGCGGCGGCTCTCCTGCGCCAGCTCGTCCAGGATCACGCCGACCGTCCGCTCGGGCAGCCAGTCGTCGCTGTCCACGAACCAGACGTACTCGCCGCGCAGCCGCGGCAGGGCGGCGGCCCGGGCTCCGCCGAGGCCCTGGTTCTCGGTGAGGTGCATCACGCGCAGCCGGGGGTCGCGGGCGGCGTAGGCGTCCAGGATCGCGCCGGAGCCGTCGGGGGAGAGGTCGTCGACCGCGATGACCTCGAAGCGGGTCTCGGCGGCGGGGGTCTCGCCGAGGATCGAGTCGAGGCAGCGCGGCAGGTACCGCTCCACGCCGTGGACCGGGAGCACGATGCTGAGGAGGAGGGACACGCTGGCCGAGTCTACCGATCCACGCGGTGCGACCTGCGAGGACGTCCGGTCGGCGACGGTGGGCCGGAACGGCGGGTGCGGCGGGGCGGGAACGGAGGGTGCGGCGAGCGGTGGGAAATGGCCCGGGACCGCCGGTGCCGGGCCCCGTGCGGGGTGGCACCGGCAGTCTGGTGGCGGCCGGGCCGACCCTCTACGGCCGGCCGCCGGTCCGGGCACCGCGCGGGCCTGGCCACCGCAGCGTCGAGGTGACCGGGCAGTGGCCCGCAGGGAGCCGGAGTCCTTCTCGAGCCATTCATGACTCGAACACACGACTGGGTGCGGTGCGGGCACCTGCGTGTCGTCTCAGATATTGCTTGGAGGAACCGACGGAGTCAATCCCTCGAATGCGTTCACTTCATGAAGTCGCGCGGTGACGCGCTGATCCCGGTGGTCCCCGCGCTCGTCCGCGATCCCCCGCGACCCCCGTGATCCCGCGATGGCCCCTTCGGTGATCCCATTGGTGACCCCGTCGGTGACCCGTTCGGTGATCGCTTTGTCGACGTGACGGCTGTCCCCTATATGGGGAACCCCGGCGGGAGACCCGTCGCGCCCCGTCGCGCCCCGGAGCGATTCGTCGACACGGCCACCGCACCGGCCGTCCGCCCCCGTGCGCCCGGCGCATGCCGTCGGTGCGGGCGCCGGCCCCGCGCCTCCAGGCCCTGGTGACGGACGGCCGGTCGTGCACCATCATTGATGCCTAGTCGTGATCGCCCCGGGCGGCCCCTGGTGCACCGTCAGTTGACGTCGCACGGTACGGTGGCACAACACCAAGGACGGTTGCGCGAAGGCCGTCTCTCACGGATAGTCTTCGCCTCACGGCCCTGGCGCCTCGTAGGGGTGGGAAACTGATGGAACACATGCAAGTGCGGACTCGGCCCCGTGTGCCGGCGATCCAGTGCGGCGTCGGCGCGTCCGGCCGCCGGATCGAGCGACACCTGGCCGTGCTCGGCGCGCCTGCGCTCCCGGCGGTGGACACCGCCGAGGCGCTCGGGCTGATAAGGGAACTGACGCCGCGCGGCGCCGACGCCCCGGCGGCGGCCCGTCGTCGCCACACCCGGGTGTCGCTGCTGGCACCGCTGCGTCGGCTGCGCCGGAGCCTCTTCGGCGGACGCGGCTGAGATCCCGGAGCCGCGCTCCGGGCCTCGGCCCGGGACCGGCTCCCGAACGACCCGACGGACCACCGGTCCGTCGGGTCGTCGGCGTATCCGGAGGTTGGACCCGCCACTTTGGTCTGAGCCCCTCACCCTGGGTCTGAACCCCTCACCCTATGCGAGGCCACCGCTCCGGCGCGGGGAGTCGGCGAGGCAGTACGCCCGACCCGCTGACCTGGGTCAGGATGGCGCCATGGCGGACACCAACCACTCCACGTCGACCGGGCCCTTCCACACCACCACCCTGGAGATCGTCACCGGCAACCGCGAGGTCGCACTCGACATCACCGACCGCTGCGCCGCGTTCCTCGACGAACGGGCCGCCGGACGCGACGGACTGCTCAACGTCTTCGTCCCGCACGCCACCGCCGGGATCGCCGTCCTGGAGACCGGCTCGGGCAGCGACGACGACTTCCTCGCCACCCTGCGCGACCTGCTCCCCGCCGACGACCGCTGGCGCCACCGGCACGGCAGCCCCGGCCACGGACGGGACCACGTGGTGCCCGGCCTGGTCGCCCCGCACGCCACCCTGCCGGTGCTCGGAGGCCAACTGGCGCTCGGCGTCTGGCAGTCCGTGGTGCTGATCGACACCAACGGGGACAACCCGCGCCGCACCGTCCGGCTGTCCTTCCTCGGCTAGCGCTCCTGCGCGACGTGCCCGGCCACGGCCGCGAGGTAGCGCTCGATCGCCAGGTACTGGCAGAGCAGCGCCACCGGTCGGCCCAGCCGGGCGTACCAGGCGGACAGCCGGGAGAACGCGGCCACCTCGAACCACACCTCGCCCTCGGCATCCATCGACACCAGGAACGACTCCTCGCCGCACTCCGGATGCCCGGGCAGCGTCCCGTACGCGAACCCGATCCGGTCCGGCTCCACCACCGTCCACACCACCCGGCAGGGGATCACCAGGCGCGGCCACCGGCTGCCCGGCAGGCGCAGCCGCAGCAGCACGGTGGCCCCCTCCCGGGCCGGCCCGCCCGGGTGCACCGCGAACCCGGTGCCCAGCTGACTGCCCCACCCGAGCACGTACCGCCCGGCCCGCTCCAGCACCTCCGGCCCCCGCCCGAGGTGCACCCGCCGCCGCAGGTGCCCGTACCCCTCCGGCAACCGCCCACCCCGGGTCGCCCCCACCTCGCCGTACGTGGGCCCAGCCGCCCGGGCGGCCCGCAGCCGCCGTTCCAGATCGCCAACCATGCCGCCCACGCTAGAGCCCGTCCTCCGACCGCCCGCCCGCGGGGTGACGCTCCCCGAGCCGCCCGCCGGGAGGTTCCCCCAAGGCACAAGCGTGCCTCGCCTCATGGCCCCCGGCCCTGGGGGCGCCTTGCGGCGGGGCGCAGGCGGGGAGTAGGAAGGCGGTATGGGTGAGATCGGAACGGATGAGGGCCTGGTGAGCGGGGACGCGGCGGTCTGTGAGCTCGCGCCCGACGGTTCGGCGGAGGCGGCGCTGCGGGAGGACCCGGGGGCGGAGGGGCCGCGCGCCGACTGCGTGCTGTGCGGTGAGCCGACGGTACTGCCCGCGGATCAGCCGGGCAGCACGCTCTGCCCGACCTGTGCCTGGCAGCAGGCCCAGCGGGCCGCCTGTTCGGGCTGAGCGGGGAAGCGGGGCCGGGGCCGGAGACCTAGGCGTCCTCCCGTCCGGCCAGGGCCAGGGTGGAGCCGTGGCGGCCCTTGCGGACCAGGAGCTGGGCGGGGATCCGGCTGCGCAGGTCGGCGACGTGGCTGACGATGCCGACCGCGCGGTCGCGTTCGCGCAGGCCGTCGAGGACGTCCATCACCTCCTCCAGGGACTGCTCGTCCAGGGTGCCGAAGCCCTCGTCGATGAAGAGGGTGTCCAGCGGCATGCCGCCGGCCTCGTCGGTGACCACGTCGGCCAGGCCGAGGGCGAGGGCGAGCGAGGCGAAGAAGCTCTCGCCGCCGGAGAGGGTCGCGGTGTCCCGCTCGGTGCCCGTCCAGGCGTCGACCACCCGCAGGGCCAGGCCGGAGCGCTTGTTGCCGGTGCCCCGGTCGTCGCTGTGGACCAGGGTGTAGCGGCCACCGGACATCCGGACCAGCCGGTCGCTGGCCGCGGCCGCGACCTGCTCCAGCCGGGCCGCCAGGACGTACGACTCCAGGCGCATCCGCAGCCGGTTCTCGGTGGAGGTGCCGGCGGCCAGCGCGGCGAGCCGGTTGATCCGCCCGTAGCGGTCCAGCGCCGGGGCCAGTTCGGCGGCCAGGTCGCCCAGGCTCCGTCCGATGTCGGCCAGGGCCGCGCAGCGGTCCTGGGCCGCCGACCGGGCCGCGTGCGCTCGGCCGAGCCGGTCGGTGGCGGCGCGGAGCGCGGCCGCGGCGCCGGCCAGGTCGACCGGTGGACGGGCCGCGGCCTCGGCCAGCTCGGGCAGCGCCAGCTCGTGCCGGACGGCGGCCGACTCGGTGCGGTGCCGTTCCAGCCGGGCCTCCAGCCGGTCCCGCTCCTCGCGCGGCAGCAGGACGGCGAGGGCCGCGGCGGCGTCCGGGAACCCCGCCGCGGCGGCGGCCTTGCCGAGTTCCTTCTCGGCCCCGCCCAGCCGGGCCCGCGCCTCCGCCACCGTCCGGGCGGACTTGGCCGCCGCGGCGACCGCCTCGGCTAGCCGGGCCAGCGAGGCGGCCCGGTCGGCGACCGAGGCGGCGTCGCCTCGGGCGGCCGCGACCCGTGCGGTCAGCTCCCGCTGCTCGTCGTCCAGCGTCCGCAGTCGATCGGTGAGGACGGCGGCGCGCTCCCTGGCCTCGTGCAACTCGTCCAGCCGGCGGGTGCGGTCCTGCGACAGCCGGGCGATCTCCTGCCCGACCCGGCCGAGCGTCTCCGCCTCGTGCAGCGCGGTGCGGTGCTCCTGCTCCAGTTCGGCGAGGGAGCGCGCGAGCACGTCCGCGGCCTCCGGGCCGGCCGCGCCGGTGGCGGTCGCCTCGCGCACCCGCAGGGCGGTCAGCGCCTGGTCGGCCTCGCCCCAGGCCCGTTCGGCGACGGCTTGGGCCCGGCCGGCCCGCTCCTCGTCCTCGGCGCTCACCCGGCCGCCGTCGGCGGCCTCGGCGGGCGCCGGGTGGTCGGGCGAGCCGCACACCCGGCAGGCCTCGCCCGAGCGCAGTTGCTCGGCCAGCTCGGCGGCCATGCCCGCCAGGCGGCGGTCCCGCAGGTCCAGGCTGTACTCGCGGGCATCCAGCGCGGCGGTGCGCAGCTCGGCGACCCTCGGCTCGGCGGCCGCGATCTCGGCCCGCAGGCCGTCCCGTTCCCGGGCCGCGCCCAGGCGGGTGGCCAACTCGGCCCGCTGCCCGTCCAGTTGCTCGACCCGGGTGCTCGCCGCCTGGGCCCGGGCCTGCTGCTCCTCCAGCCGGCCCAACTCGCCCTCGAACTCGGCCAGCCAGCGTTCGGCCTCCTCGGCCAGCTCCTCGGCATCGACCCGGCCCCTGGTCAAGGAGTGCTGCTCGCGGGCGAGTTCGGCGCAGCGCCGCTCCTCCGCCCGGGCCGACTCCAGCCGGACCACCTCGGCGCGCAGCCGCTGCTCCGTCGCGGTCAACTCCGCTTCGGTCGGCTCCGCTTCGGTCGGCTCGACTTCGGTCGGCTTGGCTGCGGTCGGCTGGGCGATGTCGGACCAGGTCGGCGCGGTCATCCCGTCGCCCGCCCGGGCGAGCGCCGCCCGGTGCCGCCGCTCCGCCTCCCGAGCCCGCCCGAGCGCCTCGGCCGCACTCTCCCGCAGGCGCAGCGCCGACTCCACGCCGACCGCCTCCTGGGCGGCCGCGAGCCGCTGCCGGTCCCGCGCCGCGGCCGGCTCGAAGCCGGCCAACCGCTCGGCCTCGGCCAGCGCCTCGCGGTGCCGGCGCTGCCGCCCGGCAAGCTCCTCGGCGCCCTCCCGGCCCCGCTGGGCCGCCCGCTGGGCCGCCTCGGCGCCCGCGAGCGCGGCCTCGGCGACGGTCAGCTGCTCGGCGGCCCCGCTGCGCAGGATCGCCGCCCAGCCGAGCAGCCCGGCGGCCGGCTCGGCGTCGTCGTCCTCAGCCGGCACCCACTCCTCGGCGGGCTCGGCTTCGGGCCCGGCGGCCTGTTCGGCCTTGCTGGCGAGGTCCCGCAGCCGGCGCCGGCCGGCCTGGACGGCCGTCTCCTGGGCGCGGCGCTGCTCGGCGAGCCAGGCCTCGACGAGCCCGTAGCGCTCGGTGTCGAACAGTCGGCGCAGCAGCTTGCCGCGCTCCTCGGAGTCGCCCTTGAGGAAGCGGGCGAAGTCGCCCTGGGGCAGCAGCACCACCTGGCAGAACTGCTCGCGGCTCATGCCGATCAGCCGGTGGATCTCCTCCCCGGCCTCCTGGTGCGACTTGCTGACCGGCCGCCAGCCGGGGGTGCCGTCGCCCGTGTCGGCGGCCCACTCGCGCAGCAGGGTCTGCGGCCGTTCGACGGTGGTGCCGGTGCCGACCTTCTTCGGGCGGCGCTGTTCGGGCAGCCGGGTGATCTGCAGCCGCCGCCCGCCCAGCGTCAGTTCCAGCTCGACCTGGGTGAGCCGCTTGGGGTCGGCGTGGTCGCTGCGCAGCCGGTTGGCCCGGCGGGCGTTCGGCGTCTCGCCGTAGAGGGCGAAGCAGACCGCGTCCAGCACGCTGCTCTTGCCCGCGCCGGTCGCGCCGCGCAGCAGGAACAGCCCGGAGGCGGCGAGCGCGTCGAAGTCCACCGTCTCGCTGCCCGCGAACGGGCCGAAGGCGGTGACGGTGAGCCGGTGCAGCCTCATCGGGGCAGGTCCGCCTTCCGGTCGGCGCCCTCGCGGACGCGCTCGAAGCCCTCGCGCAGCCAGCCCAGTTCGTCCGGTTCCGGCTCGGCCCCTGGGCGGACGTGCCGCAGGAAGCCCTCGGCGATCTCCAGGTCCTCCCGGCCGCTGACCCGGGCCGCGTACGACCGGGACGGTTCGTCCCCGCCGTCCTCGGGGTCGAACAGCAACTGGAGGGTGTGCGGGAAGCGGCGGCGCAGCTTCTCCATCGGCTCGCTGGGGCGGGCCGCGTCGGTGAGCGTGGCCTGCACCCAGGACTGCTCGTGCTCCGCGTACTCCTCCTCGGTGAGCAGCGCCTCCAGGGTGCCGCGGAGGGTGGCGAGCGGGCGCGGCCGGGGACAGTCGACCCGTTCGGCCGTCACCGAGCCGTCGGCCGCGAGGTCGACCAGCCACATGGTCTTGCGCTGGCGGACCTCGGAGAAGGAGTAGGCGAGCGGGGAGCCGCTGTAGCGCAGGTGCGGGGCGAGGGTCTGGCAGCCGTGCAGGTGGCCGAGCGCGGCGTAGTGCACCCCGTCGAACACCGAGGCGGGGACGGAGGCGACCCCGCCGACCGCGATGTCCCGCTCGCTGTCGGACGCCGTGCCGCCGGTGACGAAGGCGTGCGCCAGCACCACCGCCCTGGTGCCCGCGGGGCGCGTCGCGAGGTCGGCCCGGACCTGCTCCATCGCCGAGCCGAGCACCGCCGCGTGCCCGCCCTTGGCCAACCCGAACCGCTCGCGCACCAGCGTCGGCTCCAGGTACGGCAGCCCGTACACCGCCACCGGCCCGTGCTCGTCCGCCAGCAGCACCGGCTCGGCGCACTCGCCCGGGTCCGTCCGCAGGTGGATCCCGGCCCGGCCGATCAGGCCGGCGCCGACCCCGAGACGGCGGGCCGAGTCGTGGTTGCCGCTGATGAAGACCGTCGGCACCCCGAGGTCGGCCAGCCGGTGCAGCACGTCGTCGAACAGCGCGACCGCGTCCAGGCTGGGCAGCGCCCGGTCGTAGACGTCCCCGGCGACCAGTACGGCGTCCACGCCCCCGGACCGGACCACGTCCACCAGGTGGTCCAGGAAGGCGCGCTGGGCGTCGTGCAGGCTCTCCCGGTGGAACGAACGCCCGAGATGCCAGTCGGAGGTGTGCAGCAGTCTCACTACAGCGCTCCTACCTGCGCGTTTGCCACTTCCATGTCCTCCGAGTCGGCACCGGGTCGGCACCGGCCGCGCGGCCGGTGCCTGGTCAGTACCGAGTATCACAGGACCCACCGACAGCGCCTCGTCCCGCACGGCCCTCTGACCCACCGCGACGGCGTCGACGGAGCGAAGCCGGCGTCCAAGGTGAGGTAGGCGTCCAAGGTGACGTCGGCCGCCTGGTGGGTCGACGCGAGCGGCAACAGGAGGTGACCTCGGCGAGCTGGTTCGACACGCCCGTGAGGCCGTCCTGCTGGTTCTGCTGGTCTCCGCCCCGCCGGCGCCCTGGCCGGCGGGGCGCTCTCATGGCTCAAGGGGCACTTTTTGGCCCGCTGAGGTGGAGATGGCGGGCGGGGGAGCGGCCGGTAGGGGCCAAGTTTGGTCCGCTGGTGGGTCCCGGCTGCCGGTGTTCGATTACTTGGGGTGGATTGTCAGTGGCTCTGTGTAGGTTCCGTGGCGTCGACGGCTCCGGGAGTCGGAGCGGTCGGTGCTGGTTCGCGCCGGCCGAGCGGGCCGGTGCGTCGAGTGGACGGAGGAACCCCATGGCTGTGCGGGAGACGGTGTACGAGGTGCTGGGCGTCGTGGCGGTGCGGAGCCGGCCGCCGGCGGGGCCGCGGGCGCTGCTGTTCGGCGGGCGCAGGTCCGGGCCGGGTGCCGGGTACGGCCCCGGGGCCGGTGGGCGGGAGGACGGCGGACCGGGCGGGGCGTCGCCGCCCGGCGGCGGTCGGCCGCCTGGCGCGCGGGCCGGTGGATCCGGTGGACCGGGCGGGGGCGGTGCGCGGGGGCGGCGCGGCGGCCGGGCCCGGGGCGCGCCGCCGCAGCCGGTGGCCGTGGCGCTGGCTGCGGAGGCGACCGACTTCGCCGCGCTGGCCGGGTACGGGCTGTTCGGTGCGCTCGGGCACCGGGAGTACCTGCTGCGGGCGGAGGAGCAGCTGAGCGGCCTGCACCGGCAGGGGCTGGAGGTGCACCTGCGGGTGCTGGAGGCGGCCGACTTCGAGGACTACTGCGCCGTGCTCGGGCTCGATCCGCGGGCCCCGGCCGCCCGGGTCGCGTACGCGGGGGATCCGGAGCTGGCCGGGGAGCCCTTCGTCTACGCGGGGGAGCCGCTGGCGGAGCTCCTCCCGGTGCTCGTGGACGACCACCGGGCGCGGGTGCGGATGTCCGTCGCCTGCGCGGCGCTGCTGGACGCGGTCGGCGACGACCTGGCGGGTCAGCGGCGGATGACGGCGGTGATGCGGTACGTGACCTCGGTCTACCTGGCGCTGGCCGAGGGCGCGGGGGAGGGCTGCCACCTGCTGACGCTGCGCTGCCACGGGCCGGAGGACGGCGAGCAGCTCACCTCGGCGGTGGACCTCTGCGTGGAGGAGGGGCGGCTGCAGTCCGCCGGGCGGGACGCGGAGGCGTTCTGCGTCACGCTCGCGGCCGGGGTGGCGTCCGGCGGTGAGGGGGCGCTGCTGCTGCACGGCGATCCGTCCGTGCCTCCGCCTGGTGGGCTCCGGAGCGGGCCGCCGGGTGGGCCTCCTGGTCGGTTTCCGGAGGCGGCGAGGCCCGGGCCCGCGGTGCGGGGCTGGGCGCTGACGGGTGGGCGGCTGCGGCCGATGACCGCCCATGAGGTGTTCGACGAGCTGGCCGACGACGCGGCGCGCGGGCTGCCGTTCCCGCCCGGTGTGGTGCCGCAGCCGGGGTTCCGGTTGCCGGGCTTCCCGGGGGCCGGGGCCGGAGGTGGGCCGCTGGGGTGAACAGGGCGTTCGCGGCCTCCGCGTCCACCATGCGGCGCTGGGGACTGTTCATCGACCGCCTGTTCGGGGAAGATCGGAGAAGATCAACAGCAGGAGCGCGCGGTACCCCACGCCGCCGCTCCGGTCGCTCTGCTCCGAACCGTGCTCCGCAGGTCCGGCGAGCCCGACACCGAGAGGGGGGCGCGCGGCATGAGCCGGATCGAGTTCACGGCGGAGATCGCCGAGTTGCTCGGGAAGGTGCGCCGACGTCCCACGGCGGGCTGGCCGTGGCGGCCGGGCGAGCAGGTGCCGGACGGGTTGCCGGTGAAGCAGTCCTGGGGGTGGCTGTTCGCCCCGGACGGGCGGGTGCTGACCCTGGTCAACCCCAAGGACGGGATCTGCTCGCTGCCCGGCGGCTCGCTGGAGCCGGAGGACGGCGGTGATCCGGCAGCCGCGCTGGCCCGGGAGGCAGGCGAGGAGGCTCAGGCCGTGATCGGCCGGCCGCACTACCTCGGCTACCTCTACGACCGGGTCGGCTCGGCGAACGGCGGGCACGAGTGCGCACGGGTCCGGATGGCGGCGGCGCTGCGGGCGGTCGGCCCCAGCGAGGCCGACCCGGCCTCGGGCCGGCACTACCGGCGGTTGCTGGTCGCGCCGGGGCTCGCCGTCGAGCTACTGGGCTGGGGCGAGCCCGGGCTGCGCCAGGCCCGGGCCGCCGTCGCCACGGCCGCCCACTGGCTCGGTGTGCCGGTCGCGGCGAACGAGACGATCGAGGAGCTGCCGGTCGAGGGCTGCACGGTCTTCCCCGGCCCGGCGTACCCGGGTGGCGGACGCGCCCCCGGGCGCTGAGCCCTACCCTGCCGGTCCCGGGTGCTGGGTCGCACCCCCGGGCGCTGAGCCATGCCCTCCCCGGCGCTGAGCCGCGCTCCCGGGTGCCGAGCCGCGCTCCCCGAGGCGGCCCGTCGCGCCTTCGAGTCGGCGCCGGCCCGCACCGCGGAACTGACGCATCGACGGCCGCACGCTGACCATCAGCTGACGGAGAGCTGACTTCTCGAAAGTTTTTTGTCTACACGCGATGACCGATGCGCGTCGACATACACCCACACCCACCTGGGCGAACTCACGCTCCGTCGGGGCGGGTTCACTTCTCCGCTATCAGACGGTCCGTCAATGTCCTTGGCATGAGCGCTTCCGCGCGGGGCTACTGCCTGGTATCCCTTCTGTGACCCGCGTCATATCCAGGAGGTGCAATGCTCCGCCCTGCCCGTGTTCTGTCCATTGCCGCGATGGCGGCTGGTCTCACCATGACGACGCTCTTCACGGCGTCAGCCGCCAATGCGGCCGGTGTCAACTACGTCGCCCTCGGGGACTCGTACTCGGCCGGCGTCGGTGCCGGCAGCTACCTGAGCGACAGCGGTAGCTGCAAGCGCAGCACCAACGCCTACGCGTACCTGTGGAAGAGCGCGCACAAGCCGTCCTCGTTCGCCTTCGTGGCGTGCTCGGGGGCGAGAACCGGCGATGTGCTCAACAGTCAGATCTCCGCGCTGAACAGCGGCACCACGCTGGTCAGCCTGTCGATCGGCGGCAACGACGCGGGCTTCGCCGACACCATGAAGACCTGTGTGCTGGGCTCCGACAGCGACTGCCTCGGCGCCGTCAACACGGCGAAGAGCTATGCGACGAACACCCTGCCCGGCCAGCTGGACCGGGTGTACTCCGCGATCCACTCCAAGGCGCCGAACGCCCACGTCGTGGTGATGGGCTACCCGCACCTGTACAAGGTCGGCGGCGACTGCCTCTTCGGGATCAGCGACACCAAGCGCGCTGCCATCAACGGTGCCGCCGACGCGCTGGACGGCGTGATCGCCAAGCGGGTCGCCAACGCCGGCTTCACCTTCGGCGATGTGCGCGGCATCTTCGCCGAGCACGAGATCTGCGGTTCGCAGGCCACCTGGCTGCACAGCACCACCCTGCCGATCGACGAGAGCTACCACCCGAACTCGACCGGCCAGGCCAGCGGCTACCTCCCGGTCTTCAGCCGCTCCTGAGCGAGTCGGTCACGGCGTCCGTCCGGTCACCCGGGCGGCGCCGTGCTGCCGTGCGTCGGCGCGCGCCCGCGTACGTCCTCGTGGGCGCGCGTTGCTCGGTGTGAACAAGCCTTTTCCCCAAGGGGGTTCACGTCCGGAAATGCTGACAGTGCGTCAATGACCTTGGCATGAACGCTTCCATGTTCGATTACCGCTTGGTATCCCTTTCTGTGACCCGTGTCACGCCTGGAGGTGCAATGTTCCGCCCTGCTCGTGCCCTCTCCGTCGCCGCGATAGCCGCCGTCCTCAGCATGACGACACTCTTCACGGCCTCGTCCGCCAATGCCGCCGGCGTCAACTACGTCGCGCTCGGGGACTCGTACTCCGCCGGTGTCGGTGCCGGCAACTACCTGAGCGACAGTGGCAGCTGCAAGCGCAGCGCCAACGCGTACGCCTCCCTCTGGTCGAACGCCAACTCCCCCTCCTCCTTCACCTTCGTCGCCTGTTCCGGTGCCAGAACCGGTGACGTCCTGAACAGTCAGATCTCCGCGCTGAACAGTGGCACCACGCTGGTCAGCCTCTCGGTCGGGGGCAATGACGCGGGCTTCTCCAGCACCATGAAGACCTGCGTGCTCAGCTCCGACAGTGACTGCCTCGACGCCGTCAACACCGCCGAGAACTACGCGACCAACACCCTGCCCGGCCAGCTGGACCAGGTGTACAACGCCATCCGCGCCAAGGCCCCGAACGCCCACGTCGTGGTCATGGGCTACCCGCACCTCTACCAGATCGGCGGCAGCTGCATCTTCGGCATCGGTGACACCAAGCGCGCCGCCATCAACGAGGCCGCGGACACCCTGGACGGCGTGATCGCCAAGGAGGTCGCCAACGCCGGCTTCACCTTCGGTGACGTGCGCGACATCTTCTCCGGGCACGAGATCTGCGGCTCGCTGGACACCTGGCTGCACAGCACCACGCTGCCGATCGACGAGAGCTACCACCCGAACGACTCGGGCCAGGCCAACGGCTACCTCCCGGTCTTCAGTCAGTCCTGAGGTCTCAGCCGCAGCCGTCCGATCGAGCTCCTGAGGTGACGGCCGCTGCCGCCGCCCCTCCCGTGGCTGGGGAGGGGCGGCGGTACCGTCGCGTCAGCGGCCGGTCGGGGCCGGGTGCGCCGGTGGGAAGGGGACGGCGGCGAGGGCCGGTAGCAGCTCGGCCTCCTCGTGGTCCAGGTGCGCCTCCAACTCGGCAGACATCCGGTCCAGTTCGGTCCGCAGTCGCACCGGGTCGGTGATCTCGATCCCGGCCAGCAGCGCCACCAGTTCCTCCTTGATCCGCCCGATCTCCCGGTGCTGCTCGCCGAGTCGCTCCAGCACCCCGGCGAGCTCGGGGTGGCTGAGGGCCAGGGCCGGGAAGATCGCGGAGTCCTCCCCGGTGTGGTGGTGGGTGAGCCCCTCGCAGAACGCCAGGCAGTGCTGGCGCAGTTGGAGCCCCAGCCCGGCCGGGCGGCCGGGGGCGTGGGAGTGGGCCTCCGCCCGGACGTGCCGCAGCTGGGCCCGCAGCCAGCTGTGCGCCTCCAGCAACTTGTCGGCCAGGCTGCGCACTTCGCTCGGCCGGTCCGGCGGCGCCTCGGGCCGCTCCAGGGCGACCACCGGCAACTTCCGCTCGGTGTGCGCCTGATAGTCGCCGTACCCGGGCGCCTCGCGGACGACGGCGGCGAACAGCCGCTCCCGGCGGGGGCCTTCGGCGGGCACGGCGATGGCGTCGAAGCTCTCGGTGCCCAGCTCGACCCGGACCACCGGGTGGGCCAGCAGATTGCGGTACCACTGGGGGTGTTCCGGCGCCCCGGCCGCCGAGGCGACGACCAGCACCAGCCCCTCGGACCGGACGAACCCGAGCGGTACGGTGTGCGGCCGCCGGGAGCGGGCCCCGGTGGTGGTCAGCAACAGCAGATTGCCGCCCTCGAACGGGCCGCCGACCCGGCCGCCGTTGGCGCGGAACTCTTCGATGACATTCTGATGGAAGGACATGGACATACGTGTGTGGTGAAGTCTCCTGGGAATACGAGGGATTCGCGGCCACACACGGTGCCGGCACGGGAACGCGCGGACACCGCGGTGGCCGCCTACGTCAGATCAGGGCAGCGGAGAAGGTACTCATCGCGCATCGTCCCTTTACACGTCAGGTGCTGGCTCGGTCGCCGACCGGCCCACTGCTCTGTGGCCGACGCCGCGCTGCACGCCCCCATTAGAGCCGCGCCACGGACAGCGTGTCAACGAGCGTGTCAACGAGCGTGATCGCAACCGGGGGCCGAGCGGGTCGCCGCCCGGGCCCCGGGCCGGAGCGAGGCGGGCCCAGTGGTCGCCGAGCGGAGGGCGGACAGTGGATGGCACCTGGCGCCTGGCACCTGGCACCGGGCACCCGGCAGGTAACGGATGACAGCTGACAGATTTCAGCCAGTGAAATCTGTCAGCTGTCATCCATCCGGTCCCGGGAATCGACGCCTGGGGGAGCGGGGGCGAGGCCAGGAGCGTCAGCGCAGGTAGTCGACCAGGCCCGTCGGCTTGAGGCCGGCGGCCTCGGCGGCGGACAGGGCGCGGGGCAGGTCGGTGGCGAGGGTGTCGGTCCAGTGCATCAGGACCACGTCACCCGGCTGCAGCGGGCCCGGGTGCCAGATGTTGGAGGCACCCCAGCTGAAGTCCGCGTCGGCGGTCAGCACGGTGCGGATGCCGCAGTTGGCGGCGGCCTGCAGGGTGTCGGCGTTCCAGGTGAAGAACGGCGGGCGGAACACCACGGGCGCGGCGCCGAACAGCCGGGTCAGCGCGTCGCGCGCGTCGCAGATCTCGACCTGCTGCTGGTCCAGCGGGAGCTTGCTGAGGTCGGAGTGCGAGACGCTGTGGTCCTGGATCGAGGACCCGGGCACGGCGGTGACCCGCTGGAAGAAGCCCGGGTCGGTGCCGGCCGGCATCGGCAGCGGGAAGGCGGTGATCGGCAGGTGGTGGTCGGCGATGAAGCGTTCCGCCTCGGGGGTGCGCTGCCAGCCGTCGTCCACGGTGAAGAAGACCACCTTGTCGGTGGTCGGGATCGAGCCGGCCGCCACCGCCGGGGCGGGCGCCGGGCCGTCGACCCGTACGTCGTCCACGGAGAACGGGCCCTGCTGGTACCAGCCGTGCACGTACAGCCGGACGCTGTGGGCGTCCGGCCCGGTGGTGAAGCGGGTGGTCAGCTGCTGCCAGCCGCCGGAGGTGGTCTCGGTCCAGGCGGGGGCGACGTCCCGGCCGGTGCCGGTGGCGCCCAGGTAGACGAACTTGCCGCGCACCCAGGCCGAGGCGGTGTAGGTGGTGCCGGGCTGGACGGCGACGGTCTGGGCGCACTCGCCGGTGGAGTCGTCGTTCGCCGGGGTGACCGTGAGTGCCGAGGCGCCGGAGTGTGCGGCGGTGTTGGTGACGGCGGCTTCGGCCGGGCCGCCGGTGCAGTTCCAGCCGGGGACGCTGCCCCAGTCGGCGAGGTTGGGGGAGGGCAGCTCGAAGCCGGGGTTGGTGGCCAGGTTGACGGTCCCGGCCGCGGGGCCGGAAGCGGTCCCGGCCGCAGTGGCGGTGGCAGTGGCGGCAGCCGTGGCAGCCGTGGCGGCCGTGGCGGCCGGGACGGCGGAGGCCGTGAGCAGGGCGACGGATACGGCCAGCGCGGACAGGCGCGTGGGCATCGACACGTGAGGACTCCAGCAGGTGGGGGCACGCCCGTGGGGAGGGCGTGAACGGGAATCTGGACCGTGGAACCAGGGCGCTCCCGGAGGGGCGGGAGCGGGTGGTGCTGGTGCGCCGCACGCGGACCGAAGAGCAACAATGGACTGGACCAATCAGCCCGTCAAGGGAACGACAGGTGAACCACGCGGTGAACGATCCGTCCGTGAGCGGGACAAGATGGAACGTCAGAACAACTCCCACGAAGCCAGGTTCACGTGCGTCCCGAGGGTGGAGGCCGAGACGGGTCAGGAGAGGTACAGCTCCTCGATGTCCGTCGAGTAGTGCTCCGTGATCGCCGTCCGCCGCAGCTTCAGCGAGGGGGTCAGCAGCCCCTGCTCCAGACTGAACTCCCGTGGGAGCAGCCGGAACGCGCGGATCGACTCGGCTCGCGAAACCGCCGTGTTGGCCGCCGCCACCGCGCGCTGGATCTCGGTGTGCAACTGCTCGTCGGCGAGCACCGCCCAGGCGTCCAGCTGCTCCCGGCCGCTGGTCTTCAGCCAGTGCGCGAGCGCGTCCGGGTCGAGCGTGATCAGGGCCGCCACGTACGGGCGGTCGTCGCCGACCACCAGGCACTGGGAGACCAGCGGGTGCGCCTCGACCCGCTCCTCCAGGGCCGCCGGGGCGAGGTTCTTGCCGCTGCTGGTGACAATCAGGTCCTTTTTGCGGCCGGTGATGGTGAGGTAGCCGTCCTCGTCGAGCCGGCCGAGGTCGCCCGTGCCGAACCAGCCGTCGATCAGTGATTCCGCCGTGCACCGCGGGTGGTTGAGGTAGCCGCCGAAGACCGATCCGCCGCGCACCCACACCTCGCCGTCGTCCGCGATCGCCACCGAGGCGCCCGGCACCGGCTGTCCGACGGTGCCGAGCTTCTGCCGTCCGGCCGGGTTGGCGGTGATCGCGGCGGTGGTCTCGGTGAGGCCGTAGCCCTCGTAGAGCTGGAGTCCGGCGCCGGTGAAGAAGAGGCCCAACTCCCGCCGCAGCGCCGATCCTCCGCACATCACGGCGCGCACCCGCCCGCCGAGCACGGCACGCAGCCGCGGGTAGACCGTCCGTTCGTAGGCGAGATGGCGCAGCCGCAGGGCCGCGCCGGGGCCGGGGCCGCGGCCGAAGGCCTTCTGCTCCCGGGCGGTCGCCCAGTCGACGGCCACCTGCCGGGCCTGCTCGAAGAGTTCGCTGCGCCCGGCCTCCTCGGCGGCACGCCGGGCCCGCTGGAAGATCTTCTCGAAGACGTACGGGACGGCGTGCAGGAAGCTCGGCCGGAAGCTCTCCAGGGCGGGCAGTAGCGCGTCGGTGGACACCTCGGGGATGTGGCCGATCCGGAAGCCGCCGCGGACCGCCGCGATCTGCACCGCCCGCCCGTAGACGTGTGCCAGCGGCAGGAACAGCAGGGTGGCGGGCTGGCCGCCGCCGGTGTCGCGGAGTACGTCGCCCCAGCCGGCGAGCAGGGAGTCGGCCTCGGCGGCCAGGTTGGCGTGGGTGATCAGGCAGCCCTTGGGGCGTCCGGTGGTGCCGGAGGTGTAGACCACGGTGGCGATGTTGGCGGCCGCGACGCCGAGCCGCTGGCGGTGCACCAGGGCGTCGGGGACGTCCAGGCCGTCCTCGGTGATCGCGGCGACGCAGTCGCGGTCGAGCTGCCAGATCCCGGTCAGGTCTGGCAGGGCGTCGCAGACCGCGCCGACGGTCATCGCGGCGTCCTCGTCCTCGACCAGGCAGGCCACCGCCTGGGTCTCGGCGAGGATCCAGCGCACCTGCTCGGTCGCGGCGGTGGGGTAGACCGGGACGGTGATCGCGCCGATCGACCAGAGCGCGTAGTCGAACAGCGTCCACTCGTAGCGGGTGCGGGACATCAGGGCGACCCGGTCGCCGTAGCGCACGCCGCGGGTCAGCAGGCCCTTGGCGAGGGCGAGCACCTCGTCCCGGAACTCCCGTGCGGTGACGTCCTGCCAGCTCCCGTCACCGGTCCGCCGGGAGAGCTGGACCAGGTCGGGGGTGCGGTCGGCGGTGTCGTAGAGGGAGTCGGCGAGTCCTCCGGTGGCCTCGGGCCCGGCCGGGGCAGGGGTGGTGAACTCGCGCACAGTCATCCCCAGTTCGCTTCGCGCGGCGCTGTCTGCCGGCCCGGCGCACGGGCACCGGGGTGGCGGCGCCCGGTCGCGCGGGGTGGAGCGAAACTATCGGATCGCCCTGCCACTGCCCAGGGTTGTGACGGTGACGCGACGAGATCGGCACCGGTCCGTAGGGATGGTGTCGCAGCTGGGGAGGAACCGGGGAGACGCCCGGGCCGGGTGGAGCGGACCGGGACCGGCTCCTGACGTGTCCGGGGCAAGGTGGGGAGGCGGAGTGGTTCGACCCTCGAACGTGTGGTCAGGGCGTAGTAGAGTCTCGCAGACCTGTGGCCGGGCGGCTTCCGACGCTCCCTCCCCAGGGCTCCCCGAAGTCCCGCCGAACCCGCCGTCCCCAGCACCCCGAAAGCCCGCCCGAACCGCTCCCCGTCCGCGCCTGGCACTTCCGACCGAGGACTCCATGCGTCTGCGCAGCAGCTCGATCCGCGCGAAGATCATCGCGCTGCTCCTGGTGCCCATCGTCGCACTCATCGCCCTGTGGGTGTACGCGACGCTCGCCGCCACCGGGGACGCCTGGAACCAGCTGACGATCAGCCGTACGTACAAGGAGTACGGGGCGGCCGTGGACCAGTACACGGGAGACCTGCAGAACGAGCGCCGCGCCGCCGTCCAGCACCTGGCCGACCCGAACTCGCCGGTCGCCCGGGACGCCTTCGAACGCGCCACCACCGCCACCGACCGCAGCCTCGCCGCGCTCCGGCAGAAGAAGGACGGCGCCGGCGACCGGCTCTCCGCCGCCCAGCGGGCCCGCCTGGTGCAGATCACCGCCGCCGCCGACCAGCTCGGCCCGCTCCGGGCCCAGGTCGGCCGCCTCGCGCTCAACTGGGAGTTCGCGCTCGGGCAGTACAGCGACCTGGTCCGGCCGGTGTTCGGCTTCCGGTCCGCCTACGTCGCCCGGCAGAGCGGCCAGCTCCCGCGCCAGGGCACCATCCTGATCGAGCTGGTGCGCGCCCGCGAGTACCTGGCCCAGGAGGACGCCGCGATGGAGGGCCTGCGCACCGGCGCGGCCCGGCCCACCGCCGAGCAGTACCAGACCGCGCTGGACGCCCTGCACAACCAGCAGGCGCTGTTCACCGTCTACATCGCCGAACTCGAACCCGCCGACCAGGCCGACTACGTCGCCCTGCGCGGCGGCGAGGCCTGGGGCGCGCTGGCCCGCGCCGAGGCCGACTTCGTCGGCGCCGGCGGCCCCGACCGGGTGGTCCAGGCGCTCAACGGCGACAACTGGCGGGAGACCGCCGACCACTCGCTCGGCGACCTCTCCTCGATCAACTCCCGGATCAGCGCCGGACTGGACGACCGCGGCCGCTCCGCGGCGATCGCCGCGCTGTGGCGCGGCGGCATCGCCGGCGCCATCGGCCTGGTCGCCGTCGTGCTGTCGGTGATGATCTCCTTCCGGATCGGGCGCGGGCTGGCCCGCGAGCTGATCGGCCTGCGCAACGCGGCCAACGAACTCGCCAGCACCCGGCTGCCCTCCGTCATGCTGCGGCTGCGCCGCGGCGAACCGGTGGACGTGGCCGCCGAGGCGCCCGAACTGCACTTCGGCCAGGCCGAGATCGGACAGGTCGGCCAGGCCATCAACGCCGTCCAGCGGGCCGCCGTGGAGGCCGCCGTCGAGCAGGCCGAACTGCGCCGCGGCGTCGCGGCGGTGTTCGTCAACCTGGCCCGGCGCAGCCAGGTGCTGCTGCACCGCCAACTCACCCTGCTCGACACCATGGAGCGCCGCACCGAGGACCCGGCTGAGCTGGAGGACCTCTTCAAGGTGGACCACCTCACCACCCGCATGCGCCGGCACGCCGAGGGCCTGATCATTCTGGCCGGCGGCTCGCCCGGGCGGGCCTGGCGCAAGCCGGTCCGGATGGTGGACGTGGTCCGGGCGGCGGTCGGCGAGGTCGAGGACTACGCCCGGGTGATCGTCCGGCCGTTCCCCGGCACCGGCCTGCTCGGCAGCGCCGTCGCCGACGTCACCCACCTGATCGCCGAACTCGTCGAGAACGCCGCGGTGTTCTCCCCGCCGACCACCCAAGTCACCGTCCAGGGTGAGGTGGTGGCGCACGGCTTCGCGCTGGAGATCGACGACCGGGGGCTCGGGCTGGGAGAACAGCTGCTCGCCGAGATCAACGAACGCCTGACCGTGGAGCAGGAGTTCGACCTCGCCGACACCGACCGGCTGGGACTCTTCGTGGTCAGTCGGCTCGCCCGGCGGCACGGCATCCGGGTCCACCTGCGACCGTCCCCGTACGGCGGCACGACGGCCGTGGTGCTGATCCCGCGCGAGCTGCTGGCGGAGGCGCCGGACGGCCTGCCGGAACCGCCCGCCGCGGGGACCGGGGGCGCGGGGCGCCGGCCGGTGGGCCGGGCGACCGGGCGGACGGCGGGGCGGCGTGACCTGGTCGCGGTGCCGGACACGGCCCCCGATGGTGCGGGTTCGGAGCCTTCCTCGGCTGTGTGGTCGGGGGCGGCGTCGGGTTCGCCGTCGGGTTCAACGTCGAGTGCGTTGCCGGGTTCGCCATCGGGTTCGGCACCGACGGAGGGCACGGGCGGGCGGCACCGGGGGGCCGGCGGTCCGCGGCCGTCCGTTCCCGAGGCGGGGCGTACGGCCAACGGGCTGCCGCGCCGGGCCTCGCGGCCCAAGGGCGGCCCTGTGCTGGTGCCCGGGCTGGGGGCGGACGCCGAGGGCGGCGCGGGGACGGGACGGCACCGCCGGGAGGCGGCGGAGGCCGCGGCCGACGCGGTTGCCACGGTCGCCGCGGCCGACTCGGCACCGGCTCCGCTGGAAGCCGTTCCGATGGACGCCGCTTCGGTCGACGCCGTGCCGGTGGGTGTCGCTCCCGTGGACGCGGCTCTCCGGACGCCGGGCGGTCTGCCCCGGCGGGTCCGGCAGGCGAACCTCGCGCCGCAGCTCAAGGAACAGGCCAGGGAGCGACTTCGCGGCGAGAGCGGGTCCGAGGACCGCGCCGGACGGTCGGCGGCGGGCACGGACGGTGCGCGCGGCGCGGAGGCGGCCGAGGCCAGGGAAGCCCGGGAGCGTTCGCCGGAGGAGGCCAGGGCCACCTTCGCCTCGTTCCAGCGCGGCTTCACCCGTGGGCGCGGGGCCACCGTCCCGGCGGAGCGGGGCGCTCAGAACCAGGGCGCGCAGGACCGGGGCGCGCAGGGCCAGGGCGCTCAGAACCAGGGCGCGCAGGGCCAGGGCGCGCAGGACCGCGCCGCCCGGCCCGCGGCCGTACCGGCCTGGCAGCCGCCGGACCCGTCCCGGCGGGCGATCAGCCCCGCACCCGCCCCGGCAGCGCTGCCCGCGCCCGCGCCCGGCGACGCCGCCCGCGCACCGCTGGCCCGCCGGATCCCGCCGGGCCAGCCGGTGCGGCGGAACCCTGCGGCCGTCCCGGCCGTACCACAAGTGACACCCTCAGCACCCGCAGTACCGGCAGTGTCCGCACCGCCCGCAGGACCCGTGACACCCGCAGTGTCCGCACCAGCCGCAGGACCCGCAGCATCCGCAGTGCCCGCACCACCCGCTCCAGCGGAAGGAACTGATTCATGACCACTCCGACGCAGCCGTCCGGGGACCTCAACTGGCTCCTCGACGACCTGGTGAGCCGTGTCGCGGCCCTGCGGCACGCGGTGATCCTCTCCAGCGACGGGCTGGCCACCGGCGCCTCGCGCGACCTCGACCGGGAGGACGCCGAGCACCTCGCCGCCGTCGCGGCCGGGTTCCACAGCCTGGCCAAGGGAGCCGGCGGGCACTTCAAGGTCGGCGGCGTCCGGCAGACCATGGTGGAGCTGGACGAGGCGTTCCTGTTCATCACGGCCGCCGGCGACGGCAGCTGTCTGGCCGTGCTGAGCGAAGCCGAGGCGGACATCGGCCAGATCGCCTACGAGATGGCCCTGCTGGTCAAGCGGGTCGGCGAGCACATGGCCGCCGAGCCGCGCACCGAAACCGCCGCGCCGAGGGGCTGAGCGGTCCGATGGCGGATCCGAAGGCGGACGGTCCGGGCGGCCCGGCGGGGCTCGACGGCCCGGCGGCGCTCTACGACCCGACCCCCGCGGTGCCGGAGGGCGCGGCAGGGGTCGGGGGCGGGGGCGAGGGCGCCGAGTCGGGGCAGGACGCGCCGGACGGTGCCGAGGTCGACCTGTTCCGGCCGCGTACCCCGGTCGACGACCGGTGGTTCGACGACGAGGCCGGCCCGGTGGTGCGGCTCTACTCGATGACCCGGGGCCGCACCCGGCCGGTCGAGGAGGGGCTGTTCGACCTGATCTCGCTGGTCACCGCCAAGGAACCCGGGCCGGACGCGGGGGCCGTGCCCGCGCACGTCCTCGACCCGGAGCACCAGACCCTGCTGGCCTGGTGCCGCCGCGAGCCGCTGTCCGTCGCCGAGCTCGGCTCCTACACCGACCTGCCGGTCAGCGTGGTGCGCGTCCTGCTCGGCGACCTCTACGACGCCGACCTGATCAGCGTCACCCGACCCGTTCCGCTCGCCGAGCTGCCGGACGAGCGCCTGCTGCGAGACGTGATCAATGGACTCCGTGCGCTCTGACGCCACCCCGCCGAGCACTGCGCCGAACACCTCGCCGAGTACTCCGCCGGGCACGTCGCCGAGTACTCCGCCGGGCGCTTCGCCGAGGCCGGGCGGGAGCACCAACGACCCGCGCTGGCGCGGTGGTCCGGCCGTGGCGGTGAAGATCCTGGTGGCGGGCGGCTTCGGGGCGGGCAAGACCACCCTGGTCGGCTCGGTCAGCGAGATCCGGCCGCTGCGCACCGAGGAGGAACTGAGCGAGCTGGGCCGCCCGGTGGACGACACCTCGGGCGTGGAGGCCAAGCGCACCACCACGGTGGCGATGGACTTCGGCCGGATCGACCTGCGGCCCGGACTCGCGCTCTACCTGTTCGGCACGCCCGGACAGGACCGGTTCTGGTTCGTCTGGGACGAGTTGGCGCGCGGTGCGCTCGGCGCCGTGGTGCTCGCGGACACCCGGCGACTGGCCGACTGCTTCCCCTCGGTGGACTTCTTCGAGCAGCGCGGCATCCCGTTCCTGGTCGCGGTCAACTGCTTCGACGGCACCGAGCGGTTCGCCCCGGACGAGGTGCGGGACGCACTCGACCTGGACCCGGAGATCCCGGTGGTGCTGTGCGACGCCCGGCTGCGGGAGGACGGCAAGGAGCTGTTGGTGGCGCTGGTCGAGCACGCCGCCGCCCTCCGCCACCGGGCCGCCGCGCGCTCCTGAGGCCCCGTGGGATCGCCGCCGGTCAGGGGCCCTTCGTGCACCCGACGTCTCATTCGGTGGTCCACATGTCGGACGGTCGATGTGCGGAAGGTTGCCTAGACAGGCTCGGGCGTGGAAGGCTCTGTGGACGTAAGCCGTCCCGGTCATGCCGTCGGGAGGGTTGGGAACGTCCCGTTTCCGCCGGTCCGTTCGGGCCGGTGGCAGCACGAGGCAGGACGAAGGGGGAGGGCAGCAGGATGACCGTCGACCAGCGACGCAGCACCGCCGTGCCCGGCCCCGTCATGCCGGCGCTCACCCTCCGCCGCTACATCGACCACGCGCTGATCTGCAGCGCCTGTTGTCGCTGACCGGTCCCACCTCACCCCGGTACGTACCCGGCACCTGCGGCCCGCACCCGGCCGCGCCGTGCGACGTGCCACCGACCCCGTCGACCAGGCCGTAGCGGACCGCCCGTCAGGTGCGCCCGCCACCGACCGATCCGGCCCCGCCTTGCGGAGAAACCAACCAGTGAACATCGTCTGCCCCAGCAACTCCCCCGGCATCGCCGGCCGTTCCGGTCCGTCCGGGCCGGCTCCCGCGATGGGCGCGGGTCCGCGGACCGGACGGTGGAACGGACGCGTCGACCGCGCTGACCGCGCCCGTGCCGACCGCGCCGGCCTCACCACGGACGGCCGACGGGGTCGTCCCGACCTCGAACCGTTCTGGCCGTCGCGGCAGCCACACCTGTTCGATCAGACGTGTCCGGGCTCGCCCAGCGCGTCCCGGCCCTCCGCCCGCTGAACCAGGTTCCACCCGGTCCAGCCCCGGCAGTACGCCCGGTCGACGCGCAGACGACTCCACCCCGTCCGTCACGCGCGAAATGAGCGGCACACCATGTCTTCCTCCTCCACGGCCACCCTGCCCCTGCCCACCACGACCCCGCACCTGCGCGCGGTCCGGTCCGTTCCTCCGGTCTCCGCCGTACCCTCCGGCGTTCCGGTCTCCTCCGTCATCGGGGCGCCCCGTCCGGGGGCGACCCCGGCCGTCGGGCCGCACCCCGGCGCGGTGGCACCGCCGGCGCCCGCCTCGCTGCTCGCCGCGCTACCGGAGGGGGCGGCCGTGGTCGCCGCCCTGCCGCAGGGCCTGCTGCCCCAGGGGCTGCTCGCCCAGTACGGCGCGCAGCCCGGTGCCGCCGCCGGACACCCGATGGTCGGGTACCTGGTGCTGGTGCCGGCCGAGCACCCGGCCGCGCCGGTCGGCCTGCCCGGGGCGGCCGTACCGGGCGCCGCGTCGGCCTCCGCTTCGGGTGCCGCGGCGGGCGCCCGACCGGTGCGGCCCGCCGGGCGCGGCATCAGCGTCGACGCCGAGCGGCGCAACGCCTACGTCGACGGGCGGCTGCTCGACCTCACCTACCTGGAGTTCGAGCTGCTGGCCCACCTCACCGAGCATCCGCAGCGGGTGCACACCCGGGACCACCTGGTCTCGGCGGTCTGGGGCTACGGCCACGTCGGTGACGGCCGTACCGTGGACGTGCACGTCGCCCGACTGCGCCGCAAGCTCGGACCGGCTTACCGGGACTCGATCGTGACGGTCCGTCGGGTCGGCTACAAGTACACGCCTGCCAACTGATCGCCTGGTTCGGTCGGTTCGGTCGGTTCGGTTGGCCGACTGGTCGACTCGCCGCCGCCAAGGCCGCTGCCGCCGCAGCGGGTTGTCCGTTCGCTCCGCGAACAGGCCTCTTGCTGCGGCGCGTTGGCGCTCCCTTGGTGCACTGATCTCCCGGTCGGGCCCCGCCGGTCGGGTGGCGGCAGGAGGATGGCGAGGGCTCGGCGCAGGTCCGGGCGTGGCCCGGGGATCAGTCTGTCCTGCTCCAGGAGCCTGGCGCTGACCAGCGTGCGGGCCAGCCGGTGCGCCGTGGACACCGCCCGGCCAGGGCGCGGGCCGTCCAGTGCGCGCCCACAGCAAACAACTGACAGATGACAGCTGACAGATTTCCAAATCTGTCAGCTGTCATCCGTCGGCCACCCCGGCTGCCCCGGCCGCGCCCCAGCTTTCAGGCACTCAGCCGGTCGATCTCCGCCAGCTCCTCCGCCGTCAGCGGCCCGGCGGCCAGCGCCTCGAGGTTCTGGTCGAGCTGGGCCACGCTGCTCGCCCCGATGATCACCGAGACCACTCGCGGGTCCCGCAGCACCCAGCTCAGCGCCAGCTGAGCCAGGGTCTGCCCGCGTCCCTCGGCGACCTTGTTCAGTGCGCGCAGCTGCTCCAGCTTCGACCCGGTCAGCACCTCCTCGGTGAGGAACTTCCCGACCGACATCCTGGACCCGGCAGGCACCTGCCCGGAGAGGTAGCGGTCCGTCAACAACCCCTGGGCGAGCGGGGAGTAGGCGATCAGGCTGGTCTGGGTGTCGCCCACCGCGTCCAGCACGCCGCCTTCCTCCACGGACCGGTTGAGGATCGAGTACGCCGACTGGTTCATCAGCACCGGCGTGCCCAGCTCCCGCAGGATCGCCACCGCCTCCCGGTGCTGCTCCGCCGGGTAGTTCGAGACCGCCGCGTACAGCGCCTTGCCCGAGCGCACCGCGCTGTCGAGCGCCCCCATCGTCTCCTCGATCGGGGTGTCCGGGTCGTAGCGGTGCGAGTAGAAGACGTCGACGTAGTCCAGCCCCATCCGGCCCAGCGACTGGTCCAGGCTGGCCAGCAGGTACTTGCGGCTGCCGCCGTTGCCGTACGGGCCGGGCCACATGTCCCAGCCGGCCTTGGTCGCGATGAACAGCTCGTCGCGGTACGGCCGGAAGTCCTGCGCGAACAGGTAGCCGAAGTTGCGCTCGGCGCTGCCGTACGGCGGCCCGTAGTTGTTCGCCAGGTCGAAGTGGGTGACGCCCCGGTCGAAGGCCCGGCGCAGCACGGCTCGTTGCACGTCCAGCGGCTGGGCGTCACCGAAGTTGTGCCAGAGCCCCAGGGAGATGGCGGGCAGCTGGACGCCGCTGCGGCCGGCCTTCCGGTAGGTCATCGAGGCGTAGCGGTCGTCCGCGGCGAGGTAGCTCATGCCGGACATCTTGCCAGCCGGTCCGGCCCGGGCAAGCCCTTGCCCCGCCTCCGACAACTGCTCATCGTCGCGGACGTCCGCCTGGGGACCGCCTGGGGGCCGCGCGGGGCGGCCTGCGGCTGCCCGGCCCCGGCTAGGCTCTCGGCTGCCCGGTACGGTGAGCCGCTGTTCTCCGTCAACTCATGCCACCCACTGGCGAAGTGCCGGTCCCTGGTGGAGCACCGCCGCAAGAGCTGGGAGCAACTGGAGCTGTTCGCTGGCGAGATGGCCCGGTGAACCGGCGCGAGCGGCCCTGACCGCCCGCGCGAGCGAAACGCACCTCCCCGCCCGCGCATTGCGCCGCGCACCCCCTACTCCGCGTGATGCCCGCCACCGTCCGTGACGTGACGTGCGCCACCGGCCGGGGCGGAATGCCCCTGGGTGGCACGGGGGATGACGAACGGTCGAGGGGCCGTGGCCGCCGGGGGGCGGCGCACGGCCCTCGGACTTTTCCGGCCTTCCTGTCGAACCCGTCGAACCCGTCGAACCCGTTGATTCGCGCCGCGGGTCAAGGCGAACCCCTTCCCTCTGTACCTACTGGTATGTACAGTGGACGGCATGACCACCCAGGACCGCCTCATCGAGAGCACCCAGGCCCTCCTCTGGGAGCGCGGCTACGTCGGCACCAGCCCCAAGGCCATCCAGCAGCGCTCGGGCGTCGGCCAGGGCAGCATGTACCACCACTTCGCCGGCAAGCCCGACCTCGCCGCCGCCGCCCTGCGTCGCAGCGCCGAGCAGATGCGGGGCATCGCCGAGGCCGACTTCGCCGCCCCCGGCACCGCGTACGACCGAATCGCCGCCTACCTGCACCGCGACCGCGAGGTACTGCGCGGCTGCCGGATGGGCCGGATGGCCCAGGATCCGGACGTCGTCGCCGACCCGCAGCTGCGCGCCCCGGTCGAGGAGACCTTCGACTGGCTGCGCGGCCGGCTCGCCGAACTGGTCGCCGAGGGCCAGGCGCACGGCGAGTTCGCCTCCGACCTCGACCCGGCGGACACCGCCGCCGCCGTGGTCGCCGTCGTCCAGGGCGGCTACGTGCTGGCCCGCGCCGCGGACAGCGCCGCACCCTTCGAACAGGCCGTCCGCGGCGCCCTCGGCCTGCTCGCCGCTCACCGCCGGGTCTGACGGATCCCGACCACAGATCCGCCACCCGAGCCCAGGAGCCCGCCGTGCACGCCATGCAGTACGAGATCACCCTCCCTGCCGACTACGACATGGGCATCATCCGCAAGCGCGTGGCCGACAAGGGCCACCTGCTCGACTCCCACCCCGGCCTCGGCCTCAAGGCGTACCTGGTCCGCGAGCGCGGTCAGGACGGCTCGCCGGTCAACCAGTACGCGCCGTTCTACCTCTGGCGCACCGCCGAGGGCATGAACGCCTTCCTGTGGGGGCCCGGCTTCCGCGGCCTGAGCGCGGACTTCGGCCGCCCCGCCGTCCGCCACTGGCTCGGCGCGGGCCTGTCCGCGGGCACCCGGACCGACGCCCCGACCACCGCCACCCGCGCGACCGTACGGCTCCCGGAGACCGCCGACCCGGCCGAGGCCATCGAGCGGGCCCTCGCCGAACTCCCGGCACACCCCGCACTGCACACCGCCGCCGTCGCCGTGGACCCGAGCCGCTGGGAACTGCTCAGCCTCGCCCTCTGGCACGGCCCGGCCCCCGAGGCCGCGCCGGGCACCCGCTACCGGGTGCTGCACCTGTCCCGCCCCGAACTCGACCGGCTGCCGGCCGGCCGCCACTGGTGAAAGGTTCCGCCACCGTCATGCCAACCTCCCCGATCACCGCCCCTGCCCCCGCCGGCCTCGTCCCCGCCGGTCTCAGCACCGCCCCGTTCGACCGCGAAGCCGGCTACGCCCTGCTCGCCGACCTGGCCGGCCCGGCCGCCGCCGCCACTCTCGGCGGCCTGGACTCGCTCGCCCCCGGCTTCCCCGACTGGATCGTCACCAGCCTCTTCGGCGGCACCTACCAGCGGCCGGGCCTCGCCCTGCGCGACCGCCAGATCGCCAACCTGGCCGCGCTCACCGCCCTCGGCGGCGTGGAGCCGCAGCTCGCCGACCACGTCCGCAACAGCCTGCGGATCGGGATGACGCGCGAGGAGATCACCGAGGTGATCGTCCACCTGGCCCCGTACGTCGGGGTCCCCAAGGCCCTGGCCGGCCTCCGGGTCGCCACCGCCACCTTCGGGGAAACCGACGCCCTGGCGACCGAGGTCCCGGCGACCGACACCCCGGCGACCGACACCCCGGAGGAGGAGGCGTGACCGCCGCCCGCACCGTACGGACCGTCCTGGGCGACGTCGCCCCCGCCGAGCTGGGTGTCACCGACTCCCACGACCACCTCTTCATCCGCAGCCCGCTGCTCCCCGGCCAGGAACTGGACGACCGGGCGGCCGCCGAGGAGGTGCTGCGCGGGTACGCGGCCGTCGGCGGCCGCACCTTCGTCCAGTGGACGCCCTGGGGCATGGGCCGGGGCACGGCCGCCCTCGCCGAGCTGTCCCGCGCGACCGGCGTCCACGTCGTCGCCGCCACCGGCGCGCACCAGGCGGCCCACTACCCGGAAGGCCGCCTCGCCGGCCCCGCCCCGCACGCCGGCCCCGCCCCGCACGCCGGCCCCGCCCCGAACGCCGACCCCGGCCCGCACGGCGACCTCGCCGAGCGCTTCGTCGCCGAGCTCACCACCGGTCTCCCCGGTGCCCCCGAGGGCGTCCGGCCCGGCCTGATCAAGATCGCCGACGATGCCGGACCGCTGACCGCGCACACCCGCCGGACGACCGCCGCCGCGGCCGAGGCGCACCACGTCACCGGCGCGCCGATCGCGGTCCACCTCGAACCAGACGGCGACCCGCACGGTGTCCTTCGCCGGCTCCACGGACGGCACGGAGTCAGCCCCGACCGGATCGTCCTCGGCCACCTCACCCGCTTCACCGACCGGGCGATCCACCGCAGCCTGGCCGCCGAGGGCGTGTTCCTGGCCCTGGACAGCCCCTCCCGGATCGGCCACCCCGCCGACCTCCAGGCCTTCGATGTGATCGCCGACCTGGTCGAGGCCGGCCACGCCGACCGGCTGCTGCTCGGTGCGGACACCACGACGAGGACGGCCCGCGCGGCGGGCGGCCCCGCCCGGCTGCTCACCGACCTCGCCCCGCGGCTGGCCCGCACCTTCGGGCCCGAGCTGCCCGACCGGCTGCTGGTCGCCAACCCGGCGGCCGCCCTGGCCGCCGACTGGCGCACCCCCTGATGCCGTCCCGGCCGGGCCCGCTGATGCGTCCCGGCCGGGCCGGCTCCTGTGGCCGGGTCCACCCGCCGGGGTTTCAATCCGATGAGCTCCTGCCCGGCCCACGCCCCAGAGAGGCGGTCCCGACGATGCACTCGTGGCTCGCTCCCGCCCGGCTCGCCGTCGCGTCCTTCCTCGCCGTCGCGCTCTGCTTCGCCGGCCACCACGCGGCGGCCGGCGGCTCCGGGGTGGTGAACTTCTTCAGCTACTTCACCAACCTCGGCAACCTCGCCGCGATGGCCGTCCTCGGCTACGGCGGCTGGGCCGGAACGACCGGCCGTCGGCCCGTACCGGACGCGGTGCGCGGGGCGGTGGTGCTCTACCTGGCGATCACCGGACTGACCTACGGCACACTGCTGGCGACGTACCCGGCGCCAGTGGTGATCCCGTGGGTGGACGACGTGCTCCTCCGCGCCATGCCCCTCGTCGTGCTCGCCGACTGGCTGATCGACCCGCCCGTCCGGCCGATCCGCCCCGCGGTGGTGCTCGGCTGGCTGGCCTTCCCCCTGCTCTACCTGGCCTACGTGCTGCTCCGCGGCCACGCCGTCGACTGGTACCCCTACCCGTTCCTCGAACCCGCCCGCCACGGCGGCTACCGCCGGATCGCGGGGGCGTCCTTCCTGATGGCGGCGGTCCTGCTGCTGCTCGGCGCCGCCGTCGCCGTCCTGGGCAACGCGCTCGGCGCCCACCGTGACGCCCGGCAGGGTCTGGTTCCGCGCGGCCGTCACGCCCGGACCCGGACGACCGGCTGACGGCCGGAGCGGGGCCCGTGCCGGATGGGGGACGGCACGGGCCCCGCCGGTCGGCCGGACGGCTCACATGTGGGTGCCGCCGTCGATGCGCAGCTCGGTGCCGGTGACGAAGGCGCCGTCGTCGGAGGCCAGCATGGCGATCACGCCGGCCACCGTGTCCGGGCCCGCGAAGCCCTGGCCGAGGGCGGGGGAGAGCTTGGCGAGCAGGCTGAAGTCGGCGTCGGCGGGCAGGCCGGGGTTGTTGGTCATGCCGCTGTCGATGCTGCCCGGCGCGACGCAGACCGCGCGCAGGCCCTGCTTCGAGTACTCCGAGGCGATGGCGTGGGTGAAGGACTGGATGCCGCCCTTGGTCGCGGCGTACGCGGCCATGTAGGGGTGGGCGAAGCTCGCGGAGGTGGAGCTGAAGTTGACCACCACGCCCCGGCCGGTCGCGAGCAGGGCGGGGAGCGCCTCGCGGGTCATCAGGAAGGTGCCGGTGAGGTTCACCGCGAGGAGCTTGTTCCAGAACTCCAGGGTGGTCTCGTGGGTGTGCGAGGAGCGGAGGATGCCGGCCGCGTTGACCAGGACGTCCAGGCCGCCCAGGCCCGCGATCGCCTCGGCCATGCCCGCGACCACGGCGGATTCGTCCGAGATGTCCAGGACCCGGATCGTCAGGCGGTCGGCGGTGCCGTCCGCGGTCGCGCGGTCCAGGGTCTTCTTCAGGCCGTCCTCGTTGACGTCGACGGCGACGACCCTCCCGCCCTCGGCGAGGAGCCGGTGCACGGTCGCCTGGCCGATGCCAGAGCCGCCGCCGGTGATCAGGACGTTCCGTCCGCTGAAGCGCTCCATGGTGGTACTCCCTTCGTTCGTGGTCTCTCGACCTCAAGCGGCACGGTACGCCGTGATGGCACATCGTGCCAACAAGGCTCGACGTGTCACATCGGCGCGACGCGTCATGACGGTCCCGGGATGCGTACGCTGACCCTTGTGACCGGACGCCCGACCCTGACCCAGCGCCGCCGTGACGCCACCCGGCTGGAGATCGCCCGCACCGCCGCCGCGCTCTTCGCCGAGCAGGGCGCGGAGGCGACCACCGCCGAGGAGGTCGCCGATGCCGCGGGCATCTCGCTGCGCACCTTCTACCGCTACTTCTCCGTCAAGGAGGACGCCGTCGCCCCGCTGCTGGCGGCCGGTGGGCAGCGCTGGGTCGACCTGCTGGCCGAGAGCCCGGCGGACCTCCCGCTGCGCGAGGCGCTGGAGCGCTCGGCGGTGGAGTCGCTGACCCCGGCCGACGACGCGGCCGTCGAGGCGATGCACTGGACCCGCAGCCTGCTGCGCGACCCCCGACTGGACGGCACCTGGCAGCGGGTCCACGCGGGCTCCGAGGAGCGGCTGCGGTCCGTGCTGGCCGAGCGCAGCCCGGTCGGCGCCGACCCGCTGGAGATCCGGCTGGCCGCCGCCGCGGCCACGGCGGCGATCCGGGTGGCCCTGGAGCAGTGGGCCGCCTCCGACGCGGCGGTGACCGGTCCGGGCTCCCCGCAGGACCTCGGCGCCCGCTGCATGCGTGAGCTCACGGCGGGGCTGGGGCTCTGGGCGCGACCGGCCGGGGCGTGGCCCCACGCCCGCAGCCGTACAGCCGCCGATCAGCTTCCTCCCAGCTCCCGCTAGGGTTGGACGTCGCGCCCCGGTGGGGGAACCGGGGTGAACTCCTCGGATGTCCCTGAGCGGAGGGGGCGTGGAGTTCGAGGCGTGGGAGCAACTGAAACATGGGTCTGACGAGCCACAAGGTGCTGGCGCTGACCGTGCTGATCGCGGTCGTGATGATGGTCGGCACGGTCTGGCTGTGGCCCAGACTCGCCAGGAAGAGCTGGCAGGCAGTGCTCGGCCGGATCGGCACGCTGCTCGCCACCCAGCTCACGGTGCTCGCCGCGCTCGGCCTGGTGGCGAACAACTACTTCGCGTTCTACAGCAGTTGGGACGATCTGCTGGGCACCGGCAGCACCGGCCCGGTGGTCATACACAACAAGGCGGACGCCTCCGGCCGCCTGCTGGTGGAGACCATAGGCCGGGCCTCGGTCAAGGGCGGCGGCGCGATGGGGCGTGAGCCGGGCCACTCCGGCGAGATCCGCAAGGTCCGGATCGACGGCAGGGTGAGCCGGCTGTCGACCGAGGGGTACGTCTACCTGCCGCCGCAGTACTTCCAGCCCGAGTACGCGCAGAGGCAGTTCCCGGCCGTGATCGTCAGCACCGGGTTCCCAGGAATCGCCGAGAACCTGATCACCCGCTTCAACTACCCGGGTGCCGCGCTCAAGCTGCTGCAGGAGGGTCGGATGCAGCCGACCGTCATGGTGATGTTGCAGCCCTCGCCCGCCCTGCCGCAGGACACCGAGTGCGAGGACATCCCCGGCGGCGCCCAGTCCGACACCTACTTCACCAAGGACGTCACCTCGGCGATCCAGGCCAGCTACCGGGTCTCGTCCGACCCGCACGCCTGGGCCTTCATGGGCAACTCGACGGGCGGCTACTGCGCCGTCAAGATGGCCATGCGCCACCCGGACGTCTTTCCGACCGCCGTCGCCCTCTCCGGCTACTACGACGCCGCCGACGACCCGACCACCGGCGACCTCTTCGGCGGCAGCAAGCAGCGCCGCGACGAGGCCAACCTGATGTGGCGGCTGAAGCACCTGCCGCAGCCCGACATCTCGGTGCTGCTGGCCGGTACCAAGAAGGGCGACGGCAACTACAAGCCGGACACCGAGGCGTTCATCGACGCGGTGCACAGCCCGATGAAGGTCTCGTACAGCATGCTCGAGAACGGCGGCCACAACTTCGAGACCTGGAGCGCCCTGCTGCCGTCCTCACTGGAGTGGCTGTCCCGGCACCTCAAGGTGCCGGGCGAGCCGAACGCCTCGGGCCAGCCGAACCAGCCGAACCAGCCGGGCCAGGCGAGCCAGGCCACGTGACGTCACCGCTGCCCGAGGCCGTCTGAAGCCGTTCGACGCCGTCCGGAGAGAACGCGCCGAACCCCCGGAGCCGAGGCCCCGGGGGTTCGTGCGTGCTACGGCGCGGCGCCGGTCAGGCCACCCGCTCCAGCGTCCCGGTGTGCAGCTGGCCGACCCGGCCGCCCTCGCCCTCGAAGGTCCAGAAGGCCCGTACGGTCAGCGCGTTGAGGTCCATCACATGGCTGACGGTGATCCCGCTCTGCTCCGTCCAGCTGATGAAGTAGATCTCCGGCGCGACCTCGGCGACGTGCAGCCGCACGTCCTCCCACTGGCCGGCCGACTCGCCAAGGCCCTCCCAGCGCAGCCGAGTGCCGTCGGCCGAGTAGCTGTTGCGGAAGGCCGCGCCGTTGTCGGCCCGGAAGACGTAGGTACGGCCGGCGAAGGCGGGCAGGGGCGCGGTCATGGTGGGGCGGGACCTCTTCTCGGGAGTGCGGGACGGACCGTGTGGTCTGGGCTCGGTGCACTTGTGCACCGCGGAAAACGCCAGGGTTCCAATTTATCCGATCGGTCGGACTCGGGCGGCCCCGCGCCACGGCGGGGTCCGCCACCACCCCGGTTCGCTGATCGCGCCGCTCCGGCGGGCCGGGATCCCCGCCTCGGTGCCGACCTACCTGCCGGCGGGCGGGGTCGGCGGACATCCCGGGCGTGCTGGACGAGGACCGCGGGCCCAGCGACGGCATCGTGTTCACCGCGAGCGCGTCGGACACCGACGGCACCGCGAGGTCGGCGGCACCCGGCTGCTCGCCGGGCTGAACCACCTGGAGTCGGCCTGGTCGCCGGGCGCCGAGGGCCAGGTGGCCGACTGGCCCGGCTGATCGCCAGGCCACGGTCCCGAGGTTGATCAACTCGGCCGCCACGCAGCGTCGTTGATCGACACCACTGTGAGCTGTGCGACAACCGGCCCGATCAGGTTGTCCGTTCACGGACGGCCTGCCTAGCCTGCAACCGTCGTCCGCTGTCGCGGACCCCGCCGCCGGGACGCCGAGTCCTGTCCACCCGCCGGCCGGCACTCGAGCACCACAGCGGACGGGAGCGGGGGAACCAAGGTCAGCGCCCGGTCCGTACGCATCAGCGTGCGGACCGTGGCTAGGGGTGAAGCCGCTCCACAGGCGGCCGGGCAACTGCAGCCCGAATCCGACAGCTCACCTCGCAGGCGTCGCAGAGGACCCCCCATGCACCAGCCTGCCGGGCGCCGTCGCGCCCCCCGCCACGCCCGTAAGACCCACCGCGGCCGCAACGCCGCCCTCGCCGCCACCGGGGCGCTCGCGATCAGCGGTGCCGGCCTGTTCGGGCTGCCGTCCGTCGCCGGCGCCCAGGCCGCCACCGCCCCGACCGTCACCCAGGACCGGCTGGCTCCGGCCACCATGGTCGCCGGCCGGGCCGCCACCGCCTCGCTGGGCCTGCACTCCTCGTCCTGCTTCACCGCCAAGACGGTCGGCGTCGGCGTCCGCGACGCGCGCGGCACCAACCTGGACTTCCCGGGGAACGCGACCAACGTGCAGATATGCCCGACCGGGCTCAACTTCACCAGCGGTGCGCGCACCCTGCCGGCCGGGACGTACACCCAGTTCGGCTTCTGGCAGGACTTCGGCGGCGGCTGGCACAACCTGCCCTCGCAGCAGCTGGTGGTCGCGGCCACCGGTACGTCCACGCCGACCCCGTCCCCGACGGCGACGCCCACCGCGGCACCCACCACGACGCCGACCCCGTCCCCGACGGCGACGCCCACCGCGGCACCCACCACGACGCCGACCGCCACGGCCACCCCGACGACGCCCGCGCCGTCCTCTCCGGTCGCCGGCAAGTCGCTGACCTGGTCCGACGAGTTCAACAGCCCGATCGACTGGGGTCAGCGCTGGGTCGGCGACAAGAGCACCTCGTACAAGTACGGGAACCACAACCCGGACGACAACAAGCTCGACTGGCTGAACAAGAACAACGTCACCGTCGCGAACGGCGTCGCCACCTTCACCGCCACCCCGGGCGGGCCCACCCTGGAGAACGGCCAGCAGTCCTGGAACACCGGCTTCCTGACCACCGAGGGCTCCACCGAGGGCTTCCAGGTCAAGACCGGCGACTACGCCGAGGCCCGGGTCAAGATGCCCTCGGGCACCGGCGCCTGGCCCGCCCTGTGGACCTGGAAGAACGGCAACGGGGAGATCGACTCCTTCGAGTACCACCCGGACAACCCGAACCTGCTGGAGCTGACCAACCACATCAACCCGAGCAACCCCGAGTACTACACCGACGCCAAGGCCGTCGCCAAGGACCAGTGGGTCACCATCGGCACCTACTACGGCGCCAACTCGGTGGACTGGTACGTCAACGGCGTCAAGGTGTACTCGGACAACAAGGGCGTGGGCGCCAACTTCTCGGCGTACCTGATCCTCAACCTCTCGGTGTGTGCCGGGAAGTACCACCCCGCGCCGCAGGGGACCACCCCGCTCACCTTCGCGGCCGACTACGTGCGCGTCTACCGCTGACCGTAGCCGCCGGGCCCGCGTAGCCCCCAGGACCAGCCGCTCTCATGGGCCGGCAGCCGTTTCGACCACCGTGCGGTCGAAACGGCTGCCGGTTCTTGCGTTCAGGTCCCCGTGCTCAATCCCCTGCGTGCCAGGTGAGTTGACGATGCGTCAGGGTGCCAGGACCTGCCCGAGCCGGGTCGCGATCTGCTGCATCACCGGCACCAGCGAGGATGCCCCCGTCTGCTCCTCCAGCGCCCGGATCCGGGCCTCCGGGCCGGACACCGAGAGCGCGGTGGGCGTCGGCGCGCCCGGCACCGCGAGGGCGATGCAGCGGACGCCGATCTCCTGCTCCTGGTCGTCCACCACGTACCCGCGCTCGCGCGCCTCGGCGAGCTGGTCCATCAGCTCCTGCGGGTCGGTGAGGGTGTACTCGGTGTGCGCGGGCAGCGGGTTGGGGCCCAGGACCGCGCGCGCCTCGTCCTCCGGGAGCTGGGCGAGCAGGGCCTTGCCGACACCGGTGCAGTGCGGCTGCACCCGCCGTCCGACCTCGGTGAACATCCGCATCGAGCGCCGCGACTGCACCTGTCCGACGTACACCACCTCGCCGCCCTCCAGCACCGCCAGGTTGGCGGTCTCGCCGGTGGCCTCCATCAGCTCGGCCAGGTACGGGCGGGCCCAGCTGCCGAGCAGTCGACCGGCCGTCTCGCCGAGCCGGATCAGCCGGGGGCCGAGGGTGTAGCGGCGCGCGGTGTCCTGGCGGACATAGCCCTGCTGCACGAGGGTACGGACCAGTCGGTGGATGGTCGGCATCGGGAGGCCGGAGCTGGTGGAGAGTTCGCTGAGGGTGGCCACGCCACCCGAGTCGGCCAGCGCCTCCAGGAGTTGGAAGGCGCGCTCGACGGACTGCACGCCGCCGCTCGCGCGGTCGGCGCCTGTCGTCGATGCTGTGTCGGGGGTCGCAACCACCGGCGTTCCCTTCGCTGTCGGGGAGGAGTAGAGTCCCGGCGACCTCTTCAACAAACCGTTGAAATTCTGTATCGCGGAAACTAGTCTCCACCTTACAGAATCGAATTCGCCGACAGGCGGGTAACGATCGAGGAAGTTCCCGAGGAGGCTCCCACCGGAGCTCCCTTCGCCAGGCTCAACCGTCTTAGGAGTGTCCTGCTCATGGCTGCAGATCAGGGGCCCGTCGGCGCCTCCCCCGCCGCTCCGGTCGTCACTGTCGCCGGTCCGCGCGTCCACCGGGCCGAGGAGGTGCTCACCCCGGAGGCGGTCGCCTTCGTCGTGGGCCTCCATCGCGCCTTCGAGGGTCGCCGACAGGAACTGCTGGCCAGGCGGAAGAGTCGACGCGCCGAGATCGCCCGCACCGGCACACTGGACTTCCTCCCCGAGACCGCCGACGTCCGGGCCGGCGACTGGAAGGTCGCCGAGGCGCCGCGCGCGCTCCAGGACCGCCGGGTCGAGATCACCGGCCCCACCGACCGCAAGATGGTCATCAACGCCCTCAACTCCGGGGCGAAGATCTGGCTCGCCGACTTCGAGGACGCCACCTCCCCGACCTGGGAGAACGTGGTCAGCGGCCAGGTCAACCTGATCGACGCCCTCGAGGGCCGGATCGACTTCACCAGCACGGCCGGCAAGGCCTACACCCTCAAGCCCGCCGCCGAACTCGCCACCGTCGTGGTCCGCCCGCGCGGCTGGCACCTGGACGAGAACCACCTGCTGGTCGACGGCGTCCCGGTGGCCGGAGCGTTCGTCGACTTCGGCCTGTACTTCTTCCACAACGCCGCCCGGCTGCTCGCCAAGGGCGCCGAGGACCCCAACTCCGGCCCCTACTTCTACCTGCCGAAGACCGAGAGCCACCTCGAGGCCCGGCTCTGGAACGACGTGTTCACCCACGCCCAGGCCGAGCTGGGCATCCCGCACGGCACCGTCCGGGCCACCGTGCTGATCGAGACCATCACCGCGGCCTTCGAGATGGACGAGATCCTCTACGAGCTGCGCGACCACGCGGCCGGCCTCAACGCCGGGCGCTGGGACTACCTGTTCTCGATCGTGAAGAACTTCCGCGACGCGGGCGAGCACTACATCCTGCCGGACCGCAACAGCGTCACCATGGCCTCGCCGTTCATGGCCGCCTACACCCGCCTGCTGGTGCGCACCTGCCACCGGCGCGGCGCCCACGCGATCGGCGGCATGGCGGCCTTCATCCCCAGCCGCCGGGACCCCGAGGTCAACGCCGCCGCGCTGGAGAAGGTCAAGGCGGACAAGGACCGCGAGGCCGGCAACGGCTTCGACGGCTCGTGGGTCGCCCACCCGGACCTCGTCCCGGTCGCCCGGGCCTCCTTCGACGCGGTGCTCGGCGAGCGGCCGAACCAGAAGGACAACCCCGGCCCGACCGAGCCGGTCACCGCCGCCGACCTGCTCGACATCGCCGGGGCCGGCGGCACCTGCACCCGCGCGGGGCTGCACAACGCCGTCCAGGTCGGCGTCCGCTACATCGAGGCGTGGCTGCGCGGGATCGGTGCGGTCGGCATCTTCAACATGATGGAGGACGCCGCCACCGCCGAGATCTCGCGCTCGCAGATCTGGCAGTGGATCCACAACGGGGTCGTGCTGTCCGACACCGGCGAGAAGGCCACCGCCGAGCTGGTGCGCACCCTGGTCGCCACCGAACTGGCCGAGCTCCGCTCCGAGTTCGGCGACCAGGCCTACCAGGCCGGCCGCTGGCGCGAGGCCGCCCAGCTCTTCGAACAGGTCGCCCTGGCCGAGGAGTTCGCGGACTTCCTGACCCTCCCCGCGCTGCCCCTGCTGGGCTGAGCACCAATCTATCCGCCGACGCCACCGCTGCCGCCTGCCGGGCTGTAGCAGTCCCGCCGCCCAATGCTCCGTTCCGTACGGCGACGAATCCACCTGTCCTCTCGTCGCCGTACGGAACGGTCTTTTCTTTCCGAGGAGTTCACTGATGGCACGCATCTTCTTCAACGGCCAGGCGATGGTCGGCGGACCGTTCCACGAGAATGTCGCCGACGCCCTGATCGGTCCGGCCCGCACCGCGCCCGGCTACCGCTTCTTCTCCATCGACCACAGCGGCGGGACGGACGTCTGCCCGGGGCTGCTGCCCGCCCCGGAGGTCGACAGCGCGATCGAGGGCGAGCTGTACGAGATCAGCCTGGAGCGCCTGCGGGACGTCATCCTGCCCGGCGAGCCCAGGGAGCTGGAGCTCGGCGTGATCGAATTGGAGGACGGCTCGGCGTGCTTCTCGATGCTGCTGGCCCGCGGCGAGGTCGAGCGCGGCGTGCACCGGGAGATCACCCACCACGGTGGCTGGCGCGCCTACTTGGGGACGCTGGGGCGTACGGCCTGAGGCACGTGGCCTGAGGGGAACGGCCAACAGCGAACAGGGAACAACAAACAGCGAACAGATAACGGATGACAACTTTCGTCATCTGTTATCTGTTCGCTGTCGTCTGTCCGCTCTTCCTTCCCCTTCCCCGTCCCCGTCCCCGTCTCCGTCTCCCGCCCCGTCCCGTCCCCGCCTCCCCGCCCCGCCCTCCGCGCGCGCCGCGGCCCCGAACCCTCGCCGTGGGTTCGGGGCCGCGAGTCCGTACACCCTGGCGGGCGTACGGAGTCCGGGTCGCGCACCGTCCCTGGGCGCGCTCCCGGAGCTCCTTGGTGTTGTCGGGCGGAGGACCGTCAAACCGGCCGGGAGGCCAGCTCCTTGGCGGCGCGGGCGCAGGCGCGCGCGATCCGGTCCTCGTTGACGGTGGTCAGCTCGCCCTTCTCGACCACGGCGTTGCCGTTGACGAACAGCGTCGCCAGCGGCGGCAGCGCGCCGAAGGTGAGGGCCGCGACCGGGTCGGCGATCGAGGAGTGCATGACTCCGTCGATCTTCCACAGCGCCAGGTCGGCCAACTTGCCGACCTCGATCGAGCCGATCTCGTTCTGCCGCCCGAGCACCCGGGCGCCGCCCATGGTGCCCAGCCGCAGTGCCTGGCGCCCGGTCAGCGCGGTCGGGTAGCCGTGCAGGCGGTTGATCAGCAGCGCGTTGCGCAGCTCGGTGCCCAGCTCGCCGGACTCGTTGGAGGCGGTGCCGTCGACGCCGAGCCCGACCGGTACGCCGGCCTTGAGCATGTCCGGGACCCGGGCGATGCCGGCGGCCAGCCGGGCGTTGGAGGACGGGCAGTGCGCCACGCCGGTGCCGGTCTCGGCGAACTTGGCGATGTCGGAGTCGTTCATGTGGACGCAGTGCGCCATCCAGACGTCCTCGCCGAGCCAGCCGACCGACTCGAAGTAGTCCGTCGGCCCCATGCCGAACAGCTCCTTGCAGAACTGCTCCTCCTCGGCCGTCTCGGAGCCGTGGGTGTGCAGCCGGACGCCCTTGCGGCGGGCGAGTTCGGCGGACTGGCGGAGCAGGTCGGTGGAGACCGAGAAGGGCGAGCAGGGCGCCAGCGCGACGTGCAGCATCGAGCCGAACGAGGAGTCGTGGTAGCGGTCCACGGCGGCCTCGGAGGCGGCCAGGATGTCGTCCAGCTCCTCGACGGCGTGGTCCGGCGGCAGCCCGCCGTCCTTCTTGCTGCGGTCCATCGAGCCGCGCAGCGCGGTGAAGCGCAGGCCGAGCTCCTGGACGGCCTCGATGGAGGCGCCGAGGACGTCCCCGCCGTCCTTGGGGAAGACGTAGTGGTGGTCCGAGGCGGTGGTGCAGCCGGACTTGAGCAGGGCGGCGGCCGAGCCCTGGCTGGCGGCGTGCACGAGCTTCTCGTCGATCCGGGCCCAGGTCGGGTAGAGGGCGACCAGCCAGTCGAACAGGATGTTGTCCTGGGCGAGGCCGCGGGTGATCCACTGGTAGAAGTGGTGGTGGGTGTTGACCAGGCCGGGGGTGAGCAGGTGCCCCTCGCCGTTGATCCGGCGCACCACGTTGTCCAGCCAGTTCGGGGCGGCGCCGTTGCCGACGGATTCGATCCGGTTGCCGAGGATGACCACGTGGCCACGGGTGTACTCGGTGTCGACGGCGTCGACGGTGGCGATCGCGACGTTCTCGATCACGATCCGCTGGTCGGCGGGCGGGGGCTGGACTGCCATGGTGTCACTCCTATGGGGGGAGGGCCAGGAGGGGCGCGCACTCAGTGGCGCGCGCCCCCGCCCGGATCGGTCAGGACGGTGTCGCCGTCGGCACCGTCGCGCCGGAGCCCTGGCCGGATCTGGATTCGGATCCAGATCCAGATCCAGTTCCAGATTCGGATTCGGATCCGGACCGGCGGACGGCTCCGACGTGGTGGAAGAGCAGGTTGAGCAGGACGGCCATCACGCAGCCGGCCGAGATCCCCGAGTGCATCAGGGTCCGGACGGCCTCCGGGAAGGCGTCGTAGAAGGTGGGTACGGCGATCGGGATGATGCCGACCCCGAGCGAGACCGAAACCAGGATGGTGTTGGCGCTGGACTCCATGCCGGCCTCCGCGAGGGTGCGGATCCCGCTCGCCGCGACCGTGCCGAACAGCACGATCCCGGCGCCGCCGAGGACGGGTTGCGGTACCAGGGAGACGACCGAACCGAGTACGGGGAAGAGCCCCAACAGGATCAGGATGCCTCCGCCGGCCGCGACCACGAAGCGGCTGCGGATCTTGGTCAGCGCCACCAGCCCGATGTTCTGGGCGAAGGCGCTGGCGGCGAAGCCGTTGAAGACGGGGCTGATCGCGGTGGCCAGTCCGTCGGCCCGCAGGCCGGCGGCGAGCGTGGGTTCGTCGGCCTCGCGCTCGACGATCTTGCCGAGGGCGAGCATGTCGGCGGTGGACTCGGTCATCGAGACCACCATGACGATGCACATCGAGATGATCGCGGCGGCGTCGAACATCGGCGCGCCGAAGTGGAACGGCGACGGGAGCGCGAAGACCTTCGCGTCCTGGACCGCGCCGAAGTCGGCCAGCCCCAGCGGGAAGGCGATCAGGGTGCCGAACGCCAGGCCGATGAGCAGGGACAACTGCTGCCAGAAGCCGCGCAGCAGCCGGTTGCAGAGCACCACCGCGACGAGGGTGATCGCGGCGAGGCCGATGGCCCGCATGGAGCCGTACCCGGGGGCGCTCGGCGAACCGCCGCGCGCCCAGTTCACGGCCACCGGGAGCAGGGAC
This sequence comes from Kitasatospora sp. NPDC127060, assembly GCF_042724935.1. Classification (NCBI taxonomy): domain Bacteria; kingdom Bacillati; phylum Actinomycetota; class Actinomycetes; order Kitasatosporales; family Streptomycetaceae; genus Kitasatospora; species Kitasatospora sp. NPDC127060. The sequence continues at coordinate 32,569 of NZ_JBHXEG010000028.1, read as the reverse complement.
ACCCCGATGAGGGTGATCACGGTGCCCTGTACGACCGGGGGGAAGAACCGGATGAGCTTGCAGAAGTACGGCGCCGCGAGGAAGCACAGGACCCCCGCGACGATCACCGCGCCGAAGATCACCGGGAGGGCGTTCTTCGGACCGTGCTCGTTGGCGATGGCGATCATGGGCGCGACGCCCGCGAACGACACGCCGTTCACGAACGGCAGCCGCGCGCCGATCTTCCAGACCCCGAGGGTCTGGAGCAGGGTGGCCAGTCCGGCGGTGAACAGGCTGGCCGATATCAGCAGGGCGAGGTCGGCGGCGGAGAGCCCGACGCCGGCGCCGACGATGAGCGGGGGTGCGACGACTCCCGCGTACATCGCGGCGACGTGCTGGAGCCCGGTGGAGAACAGCTTCACCGGTGGCAGCACCTCGTCCACGGGGTGGGTTCCGGAGCCGGACGGCACGCCTGGGAGGCGGGTTGAGGTGCCGTCCGGGCCCGGGGTTCTTGCTGGGGTGGAACCGCCGTCGTTACTGCTGGTGTTGCTGGGTGCCATGTCGAGCCCCTCTTGTGCCCGTGGCTCCCGGCGCGCCCGTGGCGCTGGAGACCCCCGAGGGCGGGACGGCGGAGCAAGGATCCCTCGGGACGCTTCTCCAGTGCCCCGGGCCGGCCGCCGTGAGGCAGACACGAACTCCGGTTGGTGGGGGTGGAGAAACAGGTGGTGCGGGAACGGGTGGTGCGGGAACGGGTGGTACTGGGACCGGTGGTGCGGGAACGGGTGGTACTGGGACCGGTGGTGCGGGAAGGCGTGGTGCGGGCGGGGGCGGGGGAGGTCAGACGACCGGGATGACCGGGACGACGCCCTCGCGGTGCACGGTGCCCTCGATCAGGCCGTACATCCGGTCCGCCGCGTAGTAGACCTCGTTCTCGTTCTTGAGCCCGAAGGGCTCCAGGTCGACGAGGAAGTGGTGCTTGTTGGGCAGTTCGAGACGGACCTCGTCAACCTCGGCGCGGTTGTTGAGGACCCGGGTGCCCATCGAGTGCAGGGTCTGCTGCAGCGAGTAGGAGTAGGTCTCGGCGAACGCCTCCAGCATGTGCCGCTTCACATGGGTGTAGGAGCGGTTCCAGTTGGGCTGGGCCTCGCCGTCGCGACCGCTGTAGCCGTACTTCCAGCGGGCGGTGACCTGGGTGGCGAGGATGCGGTCGTACGCCTCCTGGAGGGTGGTGTACTGGTCCTTGATGTAGCCCCAGAACTCCGAGTTGGTGGAGTTCATGACGACGAGGTCCTTCAGGCCGGAGATGACCTGGACCTTCTCGCCGTCGTAGACGACCTCGGTGGTGCGGGTCTCCTGGCCGTTGCGGACGAAGGAGTGGCCGACCTCCTCGGAGCCGATGAAGCGGGCCGAGCTGTCGGGCGTCCGGATCCGGTCCCAGGTGTACTCCTCGATCCGGATCCGGGCGCTGTGCACGACGCCGCGCTCGGTGTCGTCGACGAAGTGCCGGGCCAGCAGGATGCCGAAGGCCTCGGCGGAGTCGATGCCGTACTCCTTGGCGAAGGCGTAGACGGTGTTCTTGGTGGTGTCGGTGGGAAGGCAGTTGGCGTTGGACCCGGTGAGGTGGACGTCCTCGAACTCGCCCTGGAGGGAGACCGAGACGTTGAGGTCCTTGATCTCGTGCCGCGTGGAGTCGCGGTAGACCCGGACGATGCGGTTCTCCGCCTTGCCGTACTGGTTCTGACCGAGCACGTGGGCCATGACAGGCTCCTAAGCTTCCAGGTCGGTCTACTAGCTTCCGCGGTAGACCGAGTATCCGAACGGGTTCAGCAGCAGCGGCACGTGGTAGTGGTGCTGCTCGGGCGCGACCGTGAAGACGATCGAGACCTCGGGGAAGAACGGCGGCTCGGCGGACTTCAGCGCGTAGTACGCGCCGGTGTCGAAGAGCAGCCGGACGACCGAGCCCGCCTCCACGGCCGGCAGGTCCTTGACCCGGCCGTCGGAGTCCGTGGCGGAGGTGCCGAGCACCTGCCAGCCACCCTCGGTGTGCAGTGCGAGCTCGACCGGGACACCCTCGGCCGGGCGGCCGAGGCTGGTGTCGAGCACGTGGGTGGAGATGCCAGTCATGGGTGAAGTGACCTTACTGATGGCAGAGGTGGTGGTGCGTCAGATCATGTGTGGTGGCCGTCCGGGGGTGGGGACGTCCCGCCCGCGAATCATTCTTGACGAAGCGTCAGGAAGCGTCGAGGAGGCGGTTGAGCCGAATGTCGTTGATCTTGCGCAGCTCGCCCCGGACGATCTCCGCCTCGGTGGTGGGGTCGTTGGGCAGGCGCTCGCGCAGCGCCGCGAGCATGGTGGCCGCGGTGCGGCCGGTCGCGCAGATCAGGAACACGTGGCCGAACTTGGCCTCGTAGTCGGTGTTGGCCCCGCGCAGTTCGTCGAGGACCGCTTGGTCCACGCCCTGGAGGCCGGCCTGTTCGCGCTCGGAGGTGGCGTCGCCCGTCCTGGGCTGGCCGATCCGGGCGTGTCCGGCCATCGCGTCGCGCAGGTCCGCGTCGGTCAGGTCGGCCATCGCCGCCGCGTTGGCGGCGAGCAGGGCCTCCCGGCTGGACCAGGGCTCGGCCTCCGCGACCGCGGCGGCCCAACGGGGGCTGGAGCATACCTCCAGCAGGATCTCTGCCAGTTCCGCGGCATCGGCTGCGGCCAGGGCGTCAAGGGTGTGGGGGTGGTTGGTCACGGGTGGACCTCCTGAAGAGTGGTGCCACCCGGAAAAGCTAGATCGGCCCCACCCAGCCGTCAACAGTTTGTTGAACGGTTGGTGGTTACGTTTTGAACCGGCCCGCGATGCGGGGCCCTTTCGTGTGCGATTCGCCAAGTGCGCCCCGCCGTGGGCCGATCCAGACTTCTCGGCACCGGCGGGGTCACCCGTTCTGCGGCTCATCGTGGGCCGCGCTCAGGACGGCTTGGAGCCGTCCTGGCGGTTCAGGTAGTTGTACACGGTGAAGCGGCTGACGCCCAGGGCCGAGGCGACCGTCTCGACGCCGTGGCGGACGGTGAACGCGCCGCGCTCCTCCAGGAGGGCGACCACCCGCTGCTTCTCCCAGCGGTCCAGCTCGGCCAGCGGGCGGCCGTCGAACTGCCGGGTCATCTCGGTCAGCAGCCGGTCCAGCGCACTGCTCAGGTGCGGCAGTCGGACGGCGAGGGCCGGGGTGCCCTCCCACTCCAGGACGACGTCCTCGGCCTTCGCCTCGTCCAGCGGGACGGGCGTCGCGCCGACCGCGTCCAGCAGCGGCTTGATCGCCGCGGCGAGCGGGTGTTCCACGTGCTCGGTCACGGCGTACCGCCCTCCTCGTCCAGCAGGCTGACCTGGACGGAGATGCGGGTCGCCCCGGCCTCCAGGGTCTCCCGGAGCAGTCGGGTCACCGCGGTGAGTACCTGCTCGGCCTCGCCCTCGGCGCCGGTCCCGAAGGGCCCGACCGACACGTCCAGGCCGGCCTCGTCGACGACCTTGCGGGCCGCAGCGGCGTGCTCGGGGAACGTGTCCAATTCGAACGGTTCTGTCGTGAACTCCACCATCAATCGCACCTGCTCACTGTATCGAGCGGGGGTGGGCGGGGGCAGGGGCTGGGCGATCGAACAGTCGCGGGCCTGGTGAGCGGGCCCCTTCGGGCTACTTCAACAAAATGTTGCGGCAGCCTTGACACCCACTCGGCAGGCCGGAGATGCTTCCACCACACAGAATCCCTCTTCCGGATCGTGGAAGTTGCGGATGAAGGAAGAGAGAGTGAGAGGTGATGGACGTGACGGCGGCTGCCAAGCACGGCTTCACGGTCAACCTGTCGATCCTGTTCGGCGAACTCCCGCTGCTGGAGCGCCCCGCGGCCGCCGCCGCGGCCGGCTTCACGGCCGCCGAGCTCTGGTGGCCGTTCGGCACCGAGCACAGCCCGGGCCGGGCCGAACTCGACGCGGTGCGCAAGGCGTTCAGTGACGCCGGGGTCCGGCTCACCGGCCTCAACTTCCTCGACGACCTCAGCCAGGGTGCCCGGGGTACCGTCTCGGTCCCGTCCGAGCGGGACCGCTTCCGGGCCAACCTCCCGGTCGCCGCGGAACTCGCCGCCTCGCTCGGTGCCACCGCGCTCAACGCGCTGTACGGCAACCGGATCGAGGGCGTCGAGCCGGCCGAGCAGGACGCGCTGGCGCTGGAGAACCTGGTGCTCGCCGCACAGGCGGCGCACGAGATCGGCGCCGTCCTGCTGATCGAGGCCCTCAACAAGGCCGAGTCCCCGGACTACCCGCTGGTCTCCGCGGCCGCCGCCGTCGAGGTGGTCGACAAGGTCAACGCCGCCACCGGCCTGGGGAACGCCCGGTTCCTCTGCGACCTCTACCACCTGGCCATGAACGGCGAGGACCTGGCGGCCGTCATCGACCTCCACGCCGACAAGATCGGCCACGTGCAGATCGCCGACAACCCCGGCCGCAACGAGCCCGGCACCGGTGAGCTGGACTTCGAGGACCTGTTCGCCCGGCTCAGCGCCGCCGGCTACACCGGCTCGATCGGCCTGGAGTACCGGCCCTCGTCCGGCGTCAGCGCCGACAGCTTCGACTGGCTGCCGCGCGAGCTGCGCGCGGCCCGTTAGGGCCTGTCCGGCGGCAGCCCGGCAGGCGCCGGCGCGGCCGGGCGTCACACCCCTCCCCACCCGCACACGTAAGGAACCCGACGCGATGAGCGCCTCCCGCAAGATTGCCTTCGTCGGCCTCGGCATCATGGGCAAGCCCATGGCCGTCAACCTGGTCAAGGCCGGCCACCACGTGACCGGCTTCGACCTCTCCCAGGCCTCGATCGACACCGTGGTCGCGGCCGGCGGCCACGGCGCCGCCAGCATCGCCGACGCGGTGAAGGACGCCGAGATCGTGGTCACCATGGTCCCGGCCGACCCGCACGTCGAGGCGGTCATCCTCGGCGAGGGCGGCGTCCTGGAGAACGTCCAGCCGGGCACCCTGGTGATCGACATGTCCTCGATCACCCCGCAGACCTCCATCAAGGTCGGCAAGGCCGCCCGGGAGAAGGGCGTGCGCACCCTGGACGCCCCGGTCTCCGGTGGCGAGGCCGGCGCCGTCGAGGCGGTGCTGTCGATCATGGTCGGCGGCGAGGCGGCGGACTTCGCCGAGGCCAAGCCGCTGTTCGACGCGCTGGGCACCACGGTCGTCCACGTCGGCCCGGACGGCGCCGGCCAGACCGTCAAGGCCGCCAACCAGCTGATCGTCGCGGTCAACATCCAGGTGCTCGCCGAGGCCGTGGTGTTCCTGGAGAACGCCGGGGTCGACCTCGGCGCCGCGCTGGACGTGCTCGGCGGCGGCCTGGCCGGATCCACCGTGCTCAACCGCAAGAAGGCGAACATGCTCAACCGCGAGTTCGCCCCCGGCTTCCGGATCGACCTGCACCACAAGGACATGGGCATCGTCACCGACGCCGCGCGCGCCGTGGGCGCCGCGCTGCCGGTCGGCGCCGTGGTGGCCCAGCTGGTCGCCTCCGCCCGCGCCAACGGCGACGGCTCGCTCGACCACTCGGCGCTGCTGCGCGGCGTCGAGCGGCTCTCCGGCCGCGACGTGGCGTGACGCGACGTGGCGTAACGACATGGCGTAGCGCGACATGGCGTAACCCGAGGTGGCGCAACGACATGGCGTAGCGCGATATGGCGTAACCCGAGGTGGCCGAACACCTCCCGAAAACTCCTCCTGGTGGCGTGTACCTGATCCGGTCGTGCCCGCGCCACCAGGAGGCCAGGCCCGACCGGCGCGCGGGCAGGGGCTCATCCGCCCGCCCGCCGGTCGACCCAAGCCGGTGACGCGCACACCCTTCCCTGGGGGGCACTTCGGTCGTGCCGCACGCGCGTCGCCTGGCCCCCTCCCCGCCGAGGGGAGCCCCTCGTACGTCGGAAGCGGGACGAGGGGAACGGCGGGGAGGGGGTCGCACCGACCACGGTCGTGCCGCCCTCCGCGGGCCCGGTCGCACGCCCGGCCGCACTGCCCTCCGGGGCCAGCGGCACTGCCCTCCGGGTCCGGCCGTGCCGCCCTCCGCGGGGGGTCGCGGTCCCGGGGCCACCGGACCCATGCTTGTCGAACCACTGCCAGACCCCCGTACGGAAGTGAGGACCACCGATGCCCCCCACCCCCCTCCAGGGCCATGTGGTCGTAGCGCCGGACAAGTTCAAGGGCAGCCTGGAGGGCGCCGAGGTCGCCGCCCGGATCGCCGCCGGCATCCGGCGCGCCGCGCCCGGCACCGAGGTCCGCGAACTGCCCGTCGCCGACGGCGGCGAGGGCACCCTGGCCGCGGCGCTCGCGGCCGGCTTCACCCGGGTCCCGGCCAAGGTGGCCGGCCCGACCGGCCTGCCGGTGGACGCCGCGCTCGCCGTCCGCGGCGACACCGCCGTGGTCGAGCTGGCCCAGGCGTCCGGGCTGGCCCGGCTGCCCGGCGGCCGGACCGCCCCGCTCGCGGCCGGCTCCTACGGCGTCGGCCAGCTGATCGGCCGGGCGGTGTCGATGGGCGCCAAGCGGATCGTGCTGGGCCTCGGCGGCAGTGCCTGCACCGACGGCGGGGCCGGCATGGTGCAGGCCCTCGGGGTCCGGCTGCGGGACGCCGACGACGTCGAACTGCCGCCCGGCGGCGCCGCGTTGACCCGGCTGGAGCGGATCGACCCCGGTCCGCTGGCCGAACTGCTGACCGGCGTGGAGGTCGTGGTCGCCTGCGACGTGGACAACCCGCTGCTCGGCCCGCGCGGCGCCACCGCCGTCTACGGCCCGCAGAAGGGCGCCGACGGGGACGACCTGGTGGTCCTGGAGCAGGGGTTGACCCGCTTCGCCGACCGGGTCGCCGCGGTGACCGGGCGGGACGTACGGGAGGCCCCCGGCGCCGGGGCCGCGGGCGGGGTGGGCTTCGCCGCCCTCGCCCTGCTCGGCGCCACCATGCGACCCGGTATCGAGCTGCTGCTCGAACTGCTGGGTTTCGACGAGGCCGTGCGTGGGGCACGCCTCGTCGTCACCGGTGAGGGCTGCCTGGACGCTCAGACGCTCCATGGCAAGGCCCCCGCCGGAGTCGCCGCGGCGGCTGCCCGGGCGGGGGTTCGGGTGGCCGCCGTGGCGGGTCGGCTGGAGCTGTCCGAGCCCGAGTGGCGGGCGGCCGGCTTCACCGCCGCGATCGCGCTCACCGACCTGGCCGAGCAGCCGGGGGACAGCATGGCCAGGGCCGGCGAGCTGGCCGAGGTGGCGGGGGAGCGGTTGGCCGGGGCGCTGCTGCCGGGCTGAGCCCTCGTACGTTCCTCCATTGACGTTTTGTTGAAGGCGGGCCTAGGCTCCCGGCAATCCTTCGGTTCCCGCCCACTTCGACCACCCGTCCGACCACCCGCGAGCGCCTCCCCGGGCCGCGTGGTCCGGTGTGTCCCCGCCTACCCCGGGTACCCGCGAGTACCCCCCGTCCCGCCCAGTTCCAGGTTTCGGAGGTCCCCATGCCGTTCAGCCAGCCAGCGGTGATCCGCTCCCGCCGGGCGGTGCTGCCCGACGGCGAGCGCCCCGCGGACGTGCTGATCCGGGACGGCAGGATCGAGCAGGTCGCCGCCCACGGCTCGCTGGTGGTCGGCGACAGCGAACTCGTAGACCTCGGCGACACCGCCCTGCTGCCCGGCCTGGTCGACACCCACGTGCACGTCAACGAGCCCGGCCGCACCGAGTGGGAGGGCTTCGCCACCGCCACCCGGGCCGCCGCAGCCGGCGGCGTCACCACGATCATCGACATGCCGCTCAACTCCGTCCCGCCCACCACCACGGTCGCGGGGCTGGACGTCAAGCGGAAGACCGCCGAGGGCCAGGCCTGGGTCGACCTCGGCTTCTGGGGCGGGGCGGTCCCGGGCAACGTCGCGGACCTCGAACCCCTGCACCGGGCAGGCGTGTTCGGCTTCAAGAGCTTCCTCGCGCCGTCCGGCGTGGACGAGTTCCCGCACGTCGAGGCGGCCGACCTGGAGGCCGCCCTGGCCGAGCAGGCCCGGATCGGCGCACTGGCGATCATCCACGCCGAGGACCCGGCCGTCCTGGCCGCCGCGCCGCAGCAACCCGGCGTCCACTACCGGGACTTCCTCGCCTCCCGGCCGGCCGGCGCGGAGACCGCGGCGGTCGCCCACCTGCTCCACACCGCCCGGCGCACCGGCACCCGGGTGCACATCCTGCACGTCTCCTCGGCGGCCGTGCTGCCGCTGCTGCGCAAGGCCCGCGAGGACGGTGTACGGGTGACCGCCGAGACCTGCCCGCACTACCTGACCCTGGCCGCCGAGCAGGTGCCGGACGGCGACACCGCCTTCAAGTGCTGCCCGCCGATCCGCGACGAGGCCAACCGGGACGCGCTCTGGGAGGCCCTGGCGAACGGCGAGTTCGCCGCCGTCGTCTCCGACCACTCGCCGTCCACCCCCGACCTCAAGCTGCTGCCCGAGTACGGCGGCAGCGGCGACTTCGCGGCGGCCTGGGGCGGCATCGCCTCGCTGCAACTGGGCCTGCCCGCCATCTGGACCGAGGCCCGCCGCCGCGGCCACACGCTGGCCGACGTGGTGCGCTGGATGTCCTCCGGACCGGCCGAACTGGTCGGCCTCACCGGCACCAAGGGTGCCATCTCGGCGGGCTGCGACGCCGACCTGGTCGCCTTCGACCCGGACGGAGAATTCGCCGTCCACGCCCGCGAGTTGCACCACCGCAACCCGGTGACCCCGTACGCCGGGCGGACCTTGAGCGGAGCCGTCCGCACCACCTGGCTGCGCGGCCGCGCGGTGGACACCGGCGCCGAGCCGTTCGGCCGGCAACTCACCCGGCCCGACAACTACCGACCCGACAACTTCCGGCGCGACAACTCCTGATCCAACAACTCCCCTTCCGTCAAAGGTTCCTGAGGTGACACCGCTTCCCGAACCGACCGAGCTTCCTGAACCGAAACCTTCTTCCGAGGAGAGCCAGTGACCACTGCCGACACCCCGAGCGCTCCCTTCACCGAGCTGGTCGACCTGGCCTCCCGACTGCTCGGCGCGGGCGTCGTCGCCACCAACGAGGACACCTTCGCGGACGCCGAGAACCTGCTGGTCGCCAAGCCCGCCGAGTTCCGCCCGCACACCTTCGGCCACAAGGGCCAGATCATGGACGGCTGGGAGTCCAAGCGCCGCCGCGGCGTCTCCGCCGAGCAGCCGCACCCCACCGACCAGGACCACGACTGGGCGATCGTGCGGCTCGGCGTCGGCGGCGTCATCCACGGCGTGATCGTCGACACCGCCCACTTCACCGGCAACTACCCGGAGAGCGCGACCGTCGAGGCCGCCTCCGTACCCGGCCACCCCTCGCCCGAGGAGGTGCAGGCCGCCGAGTGGACGGTCATCGTGCCGCGCACCCCGCTCCGGGGCGACACCGCCCACGAGTTCGCCGTCCAGGACGACGCCCGCTACACCCACGTACGGCTGAGCATCTTCCCGGACGGCGGCGTCGCCCGGCTCCGGGTGCACGGCGAGGTGCTGCCCGACCCGCGCGAACTGGACGGCCTCACCTTCGACCTGGCGGCCCAGGAGTACGGCGGCGTGGCCGAGGCGGCGTCCGACCGCTACTTCTCCTCCCCGCACAACCTGAACGCTCCCGGTCGCGCCTCCGTCATGGGCGAGGGCTGGGAGACCCGGCGTCGGCGCGACAAGGCCAACGACTGGGTGCAGATCGCCCTGGCCGGGGGCGGTGAGGTCCTGGCCGCCGAGGTGGACACCACCCACTTCGTCGCCAATGCCCCCGGCTGGGCCGACCTGATCGGCTTCGACGCCTCGACCGGGCAGGCCGCGTCTCCACAGACGCCGGCCGACGGCGAATGGTTTGAACTCCTGCCCCGCACCCGGCTGCAGCCCGACACCCGGCACCGCTTCCGGCTCGACGCCGGCCGCCCGGTGACCCACGTGCGGATCAACGTCTACCCGGACGGCGGCCTGGCCCGCCTCCGGCTCACCGGCCGCCTCACCGAGGCCGGCCGCGCGGGCCTCGCGCTGCGCTGGTTCAACGCCGTCCCGGCCGCCGAGGCCGCCGCCGCGCTCACCGGCGCCGGCCTGACCGCCGAGGAGGCGGCCGACCTGGCCGCCGCCCGCCCGCTGGCGGACCCGGCCGCGGCCACCGCCGCGGTCGCCGCCCTCCGGCCGGCCGACGGCCCGGACGGCGAGCACTCCGCCCGCCGCCGCTCGGCGCTGTGGCGCCTGCTGGGCGTCTGAGCCCGGCGCGGGCCCGCCCCCACGCCCTCCGCGCACCGCCTCCACGTACCGCCTCCGCGTACCGCCTTCACGTACCGCCTTCACGCACCGCCTTATCGACACCTGAAGGACCCTCCATGTCCAAGATCCTGACCACGGAGTCCGGCGCCCCGGTCGCCGACAACCAGAACTCGGCCTCGGCCGGCGAGTACGGCCCGCTGCTGCTCCAGGACCAGCACCTGCTGGAGAAGCTGGCCCGGTTCAACCGCGAGCGCATCCCGGAGCGCGTCGTGCACGCCCGCGGCTCCGGCGCGTACGGCTACTTCGAGGTCACCGACGAGGTGTCGAAGTACACCCGCGCGGCGTTCCTGTCCGAGGTCGGCAAGCGCACCGAGGTCTTCGTGCGGTTCTCCACCGTGGCCGGCAACCTGGGCGCCAGCGACGCGGTGCGCGACCCGCGCGGCTTCGCGCTGAAGTTCTACACCGAGGAGGGCAACTACGACCTCGTCGGCAACAACACCCCGGTGTTCTTCATCAAGGACCCGATCAAGTTCCCCGACTTCATCCACTCGCAGAAGCGCGACCCGTACACCGGCGTGCAGGAGGCGGACAACGTCTGGGACTTCTGGGCCCACTCGCCGGCCTCGACCCACCAGATCACCTGGCTGTTCGGCGACCGCGGCATCCCCGCCTCGTACCGCCACATGAACGGCTACGGCTCGCACACCTACCAGTGGGTCAACGCCGAGGGCGAGGCCTACTGGGTGAAGTACCACTTCAAGACCAACCAGGGCATCCGCAGCCTGGACGGCGGCCAGGCCGCCGAGGTGGTCGGCGCCGACGCCGACTCGCACCAGCGCGACCTCCACCAGGCCATCGAGCGCGGGGTGTTCCCGTCCTGGACCCTCTACGTCCAGCTGATGCCGGTCGCCGAGGCCGCGGACTACCGCTTCAACCCGTTCGACCTCACCAAGGTGTGGCCGCACGCCGACTACCCGCTGGTCAAGGTCGGCCGCCTGGTTCTCAACCGGAACCCGGAGAACGTCTTCGCCGACGTCGAGCAGTCCGCGTTCTCGCCGAACAACTTCGTGCCCGGCATCGGTCCCTCCCCGGACAAGATGCTCCAGGGCCGACTGTTCGCCTACGCCGACGCCCAGCGCTACCGCCTCGGCGTCAACCACACCCTGCTGCCGGTGAACGCCCCGCGCGCCACCGAGGCCGCCAACTACGGCCGGGACGGCCAGATGGCCGTCAACAGCGCCGGTCGCGGCAAGAACTACGAGCCCAACTCGTACGACGGCCCGGTCCAGAGCGACAGCGCGCTCGCCGCACCGGTCAAGGTCGACGGCTACACCGGCACCTACACCACGCCGGCCCACACCAAGGACGACGACTTCTTCCAGGCCGGCGAGCTCTACCGGCTGATGTCGGAGGGCGAGCGGACCCGTCTGATCGACAACCTCGCGGGCTTCCTGTCGCAGGTCACCCGGGACGACGTGGTGGAGAAGAACCTCGCCCACTTCCACGCCGCCGACGAGGAGTACGGTGCCCGGCTGGAGGCCGCCGTCACCAAGCTCCGCGCGGGCGACGAGGGCTGACCGCCGCGGACCGGCTCCGTCCGCACCTCCGCGCGCTCTCGGCGCCTCCGAGCACTCTCGGTGCCCCGCGCACTCTCCGCACCCTCAGAACCGCCGGGGCCCGCACCCCGGGGTTCCACGACGGGCCTCTCCCCCTGGGCAGTGGGGGAGGGGCCCGTCGGGCGTCGCACGGACGGACGCGGGGCGGAAAGTCCGCCAGCCGACCGGCCGTTGCTCCACGGAATGTTCACGGATATTCACGGACAGCAGCCGCCCGGGGTCCGGGGTGGATAGGCTGGAGAACGCCCGCGGTCGCTCCGTGGGGGGACATCGGAAGGGGACGACATGTCGACACCAGCCCCGGGTCGTCACGCCGCGCTGGACCAGGGCCCGACGGGCCAGTTCACCTCCCTGCAGCACGCCCTCAGACTGCTGGAGGCCGTCGACCGGCACCCCGACGGCGCCACCCTGGTCGGCCTCGCGCGGGAGACCTCACTGGGCCTGCCGACCGTCCGCCGGCTCGCGGAGATCCTCGAGATCGAGGGCTACCTCCAGTGCCAGGACGGCGGTTGGGTGCTCGGCGGAACCTTCGCCCTGCTCGGGCAGCACAACCGGGAGCAGCTCGTCAAGGCCCGGCTGAACCGCAAACTCGCCGAACTCCGGGACGAGTTGGGCGCCGCAGTGTACTTCACCCGTTACCACGACGGGGAGTTGTCGGTCGAGGCGGTCTCGGCCGCCGACTACGCGCCGGCGGTGCAGGAGTGGGTGGACTTCCGGGCCACCGCGCACGCCAGTGCGATCGGCAAGTGCCTGCTCAGCCAGCTGGACGCGGACGGCCGGCGTGACCACCTCTCCCGGCACCCGGTCGCCCGGCTCACCTCCCGTACGGTCACCGATGCCGACCAGTTGATGCACCGGCTGGAGCGCCAGCCGGCCACGGTGCCGGTGCTGGACATCCAGGAGTACGCGCTGGGCACGGTCTGCGCGGCCGTCCCGGTCACGGCGGGCAGCACGGTCGGCTGTCTGGCCACCTCGATGCCGGTGGACAACATCCACAAGTTGAAGGCCGCCGCCGAGCTGCTGGCGGCGCGGGCGGCGCCGCTGATGCTGGCGATGGCGGTCTGAGCCCCGCCCACCCCCTCGGGCCCCGTCGGACACACCGTCCGGCGGGGCCCGCGCGCTTTCCACGGGAGGCGTGACTTCAACGGATGGTTTGCGAGTCCGGCTTCTGCAGCCTGGGATTGCGACTTGTAGTTTGCGAGCCGTTGCGAGCGTTAATTTGCGAGGTGTTGTCCGGCGGTGTGGCTCTCCGCGACTGCGATCCAGTGCGGTCGCAACATGATCGCCGTCGATGAAGCCGCGTGAAAATGACCCCGGCGGCCGTGAGGCCGCCGGGGTCATCGTGAACGCGGTGTCGGATTCATGCTCACGGTGTCGCGCGGGTCTTGGCGGCAGCCGGACACTCGTGTCGGTGGGGCTGGGGTCCCACGATGTTGAGGATGGGGTCTTCTCCTTCGGGGATTTCGAAAACGAAGACGACACCGGAGGAGGTGGCCTGGATGGCGCATTGGTTGTCGAAGGTCAGGGGTGTGTAGGGATGCCAGGCGCAACCGGCGTGGTCGAGAGCTGCGATCACGTCCGCGTACTTGGGGTGGCCGGGGAACGTCTGCTCGGTGACCAGGCCCGCAGGGAGCTCGACGACGTCCCGCCAGGTCTGGAGGCAGATCAGGATGATCTTCTGGCAGCAGCAGACGCTGAGCTCAAGGTCGCCGAAAGCGAACAGACGCGGCCAGGATCGCCGCTTCCCGACAACCGCCTCAAAGGGCTCGCCGAGGGCCTCGGTCACCGCGTTCCAGTCGGCGCCGTTCGCCACCGGACCCAGCTGTCCCGAGCAGGCGAGTTCCGTCAGGACGTCGAGTAGCTCCATGAGGCGGGAGCCTGTCATCTGCGGAGATGGACTGTCCAACGGCTTTGGGTGGTGATGGGCCGCTGCGGGTGCCCGAGTCAGGCAGCGGCCCGTGGCAACTCGCTCGTGTGGGTCTCGGTGATGGCCAGTCGAGCGGAGGACTCGTCGACTACTCAACGTGACTGATCCGAGGTGCGATAGTTGGAACCAGGATGGTGTGCTGACCTGGCGGTTCCGACCTTGCGGGACACGCTTGTTGGAACTATCTGGTCACGCTTCGTGCGACCTGCGGCGGATTGCCATTCATGTCGGAACCAGCCGAGCGTCTCATCCGAAAGATCGACAGCGTTCAGGCCGACCCCTGGTCCAGGTGCGGATAGCCGATCTCGGAGATGTCCTGGGCCAGGTCCGCCAAGCTGACCTCAGGGTTCAGCAACGATACGAGTTCCTGGCTCAGCGGCCGCAAGGCATGAACCTGACTCACCGCCCCCAGCTCGATGGAGACCTCGTAGTAGTCCTCGGCGAAACGCTGGAACGCTTCCGGAGAACGGTCGACCAGGAGGCCGAACAGGCTCGTCGCCCCGTCAGGATCGGCAGCACCCTCAGGGAAGTCGATCGTCCCGTGATGCCACCGCTCGTCCGTCGGCCCCCGCCACAAGCACGCCGTCACGACCGGCACGTCGTCCTCGTCGGTGAACGCCGGCTCCTCGACGAAGGGCCTGAAGTGCTCGGGGACCGCATCGATCACTCCTGGCCAGGCCTCGCCATCGTTACCGAAGGGACTCATCGGCGATTCGTGATCGAAGCCCCGCACATAGGCCCCGGCCGCCGAGAACACGATCGAGTACTCGTCTCCCGACCCGTTACGCATCGACGCCATCTCCTCGCCGTCGGCCCAACCGGCGTTGAAGGAGTAGTACCGGCCCTCCCAGTCCGGGCTCAGGATCGCATCGAGCATCGCCAGTGAACGGCATCTGTCCCGCAGGTCGGCGATGCTGGGGAGCTGGCGGGCTACGTCATAGACAGTCACGTGCTCATCCAACCCGACACCACCGACACCCAAGCCCGCCGGGGCCGTCGTGAGCCCTCCAGCTCCAACCTGCGTGGCCAGGTTCCAACTATCGCGGCTCGGCTCAGTGATGTGACTCAGCACGCTACTTGTCGCTAACCGCACTACTCGACGTGCGCTTCTTCGGGTGAGTCAGCAGGACGACTGTCGCCGATTCGGCGAGGTGTCTGTCGGCTGGTGATCGTTCGGCAAGCAAGTTGTCGTCAACTCCGAAGAAGTCACTCGCCGACGGCTGACGCGCAAATTGATGAAACTGGGGACCACGGCGCCGTCCAAAACGGTGTCGTACGCGGCTTCGCCGGGCCCGCGTCAGCGATGCGGCGCCAGTTTGCGACCTCGGGATCGACCAACTCCAAGCAGGCTCTCACCCGCCCGTCTACGCACTCGGCAAACATGGTCTGACCTGGTGTTTTCCAGAGATTCGCCTAGGCTGAGGAGTTCTGCTGAACAGCATCGGAGGGGACATCATGAGCGAGGAAGCCAGCAAGTACGACGCCAGCCAGATTCAGGTGCTGGAGGGGTGGGAAGCCATCCGGAAACGGCCTGGGATGTACATCGGCTCGACCGGTGAACGCGGCCTGCTTCACGTGGTCTTCGAGGTCGCCGACCGGGCCGTGAACGAGGTCCTCGCCGGCCACGCCAGCTGCGTCGCCGTCACCCTCACACCCGACGGCGCCGTGCGTGTCGCCGACGACGGGCGGGGTGTCCGTATCGACGAATCGGGATCCAGCGGCATTTCCGGCCTCGAAGCCCTGCTGACCCGCTTTCAGACCGGGTCGGCAACCGGAGGTCGCCACGACGTGACGCTCGGCTTCTGCGGGGTGGGACCCTTCATCGTCAACGCCCTGTCGAGCCGGATGACGGCCGAAGTGCGGCGCGGGGGAGCCCGCTGGGTTCAGGGGTACGCGCGCGGGGTCGCCGTCACCCCGCTCACCGAGGCGGGCACGTCGACCGGTAGCGGGACCACCATCACCTTCTGGCCCGACGCTGACATCTTCGGAACCGCGGAGTACTCGTTCGACGGGCTGGCTGAGCGCTTCCGGGAACTGGCTTTGCTGAACCGGGGCTTGGAGATCTCTCTGACCGATCAGCGCCTCCCGGGCGAGTCTCGGTCGGCGCGGTTCCGGTATCCCGACGGCGCGCGAGACTTCGTGGCCGTCCTTGACGAGCAGAAGGAGGAACCCGTTCATCCGCACATCATCGGCTTCGAGCGGGAGGAACCGCGGATGGCAGGGACGGTGGAGGTGGCCCTGCGTTGGCGTACCTCCCACGACGAGCGGGTCCGGAGCTTCGCCAACAGCCGGCCCACTGACGGCGGCACACACGAGCGCGGCTTCCGCGACGGGGTAGCGGCCGCCGTCACCGCATATGCACGGGAGCGGCTGCTGCTGACAGCGACGGATCCCGACCTCGACGCCGATCGGATCAGCGAAGGTCTGACAGCGGTCGTGTCGGTGAAGCTTGACCATCCCGAGTTCGAAGGCTCCACGCGCCGCTGGCTGGGTAACGCCGCAGTACGCGCCTGCGTCGAACGGGCCGTCCAGGAACACCTCGGCAAGTGGCTGGAAGGACACCCGGAACAGGCCGCAGCCGTCATCGACCGGATCATCCAGGGCGCCCGCCGGGACTGACCAGGAGTAGGCCGACCTGCCGGTCCCCGGGAATCGGGGTCGGCAGGGCGGCCTGCAGCACACGGCGGTCGACCCTGGGCTCGAAACCGTCCAAAGAAGACGTCGCGCTTTGGTGGGGCTGTTAGGTGGACGACAGATCCGGTGCTGACCCGACAGTTAGCGTGCCGAGTCACAGGTGACTCGACCGATGCCCAGACCGCTGCTCGCAAACGAGAGCTCGCATTCGCAATCTATCGATCGCAGTCACGGGAGGGTTTCGGGGGCTGCCCCGCGGTGCACATCACTTATTAGACTCGATGTCGATAAGAGTCGTCGAACCCCTTGTCCCCAACCTCTACCGGCGAGTACGTTTCGCAGAGTCGAGCCGCCGCCCCCAGGTCAGGAGGGCCTGCCATGCCCCGCTCCACCCCCGTCCCCGCCGTCGCCGCCCCCGCCGCGCGAGTGCACGAGAGCCTCGTCCTGGAGCCCCGGGACGTCCGCTTCGACTGGGCCCGGCTGCCGCTGCACTGGATCCCGGACGAGCCGATGGCCACCCACGTGATCAACGTGCTGCACCTGCTGCTGCCCGAGGGTGAGCGCTGGTTCGTCAAGGTGTTCAAGGAGGCGCTGCCGCTCATCCGGGACGAGCAGCTGCGCGAGGAGGTGCTCGGCTTCATCGGGCAGGAGGCCATCCACGCCGAGGCCCACCAGGAGGTGCTCGACCACCTGCTCGGCCAGGGGCTCGACCCGCGGCCGTACGTCCGGCAGATCTCCTGGCTGTTCCAGCGCGTCCTCGGCGACAAGCCGGGCCTGACACCGGCGCAGCGGCGGGAGAACGTCATCGAACGGGTCGCCTTCGTCGCGGCGATCGAGCACTTCACCGCCTTCCTCGGCAACTGGGCGCTCAACTCCCCGGGTCTGGACCGGGCCAAGGCCGACCCGACGATGCTGGACCTGCTGCGCTGGCACGGCGCCGAGGAGGTCGAGCACCGCAGCGTCGCCTTCGACCTGATGGTCCACCTGGACCCGGGATACCTGCGCCGGGTCCGCGGGATGGCGATCTCCGGGCCGCTGCTGGTGCACCTCTGGGTGCGCGGCGCCCGCTTCCTGCTCGCCGCCGACCCGACCCTGGAGGGGCGGCTCAGGCCCACCTGGCGGGAGGCCGGCCGAATCGCCAAGCGCGGACTGCTGCCGGATCCGATCCGCTCCATCCGCTCCGGGCTGCGCTATCTGCGGCCGGGCTACCACCCGACCCAGGAGGGCTCATCCAGCCAGGCGCTGGGCTACCTCGCCACCTCGCCGGCCGCCCGCGCCGCCGCCGGGCGGGGGTGACGGCGGGCGCCGGGCGGGTGACAGGTTTCAACGAACAGAAGACGTCATCTGTTCGCTGAAATCTGAAATCTGAAATCTGAAAGCTGTCAGCTGTTCGCCCGCCCGCCACCTCGCCGCCCGCGCCCGCCCCTCCCACCGCCAAGGACTCGCCCGGATGGATCTGCTCAACCCACCCCCCGACCTCTACGGCCGCCCCCGCGCCGACACCTTCATGCGCCGGCTCACCGCCTTCGGCGACCGCTACAGCCCGGCCCTGGGCAGCCCCCTGCTGCGCCGCAATCCCCGCCGCGCGCTCAGCCGCCCCACCCCGCCGCTGCAACTGGTGGTCGCCGAGCGCCGCCGACTCGCCGTCGACGTGGTCGAGCTGAGCCTCGCCGACCCCTCCGGGAGCACACTGCCGCCCTGGCAGCCCGGCGCCCACCTGCGGCTCGCCCTGCCCTCCGGCCGGGAACGCCACTACTCGCTCAGTGGCGACCCCGCCGACCGCCACCGCTACCGGATCGCCGTCCGGCGGCTGCCCGAGGGCGGCGGCGGATCGGTCGAGGTGCACGACACCCTGCACCCGGGCGCCCGCCTCACCGCCCGCCGCCCGCGCAACGGCTTCGCCTTCTGCGCCGAGCCCGCCGTCCTCCTGCTCGCCGGCGGCATCGGCGTCACGCCGCTCCTCCCGATGGCCCGTGAGGCCCAACGGCACGGCCTCGACTGGACGTTGGTGCACGTCGGACGCAGCGCCGACACCCTCCCGTACACGGATGAGTTGCGCGCCCTCGCCCCGCACCGCGTCGTGCTGCGCACCGACGACGAGCACGGCGGCGTTCCCACCGGCGCCGAACTGCTCGCCCATGCCCCGCGCGGCGCCGCCGTCTACTGCTGCGGCCCGGCCCCGATGCTCGCCGCCGTGCAGCGGGCGCTGGACGGCGGTTCGGCGGGAGCCGGCGGCTCGGTGGGGGCCGGCGGTCCGTCCCCCGCCCTGCACTTCGAGCGCTTCGGCGCCGCCCCGATCACCGGGGGTGCGCCCTTCGCCGTGCAGCTCGGCACCGACGGCCCGACCCTGGACGTCCCCGCCGGCCGCTCCGCCCTGGACGTGCTGCGTGAGGCTCGCCCGGACCTCCCGTACTCCTGCCACCAGGGCTTCTGCGGCACCTGCGAGGTCCGCCTGCTGGCCGGCACCCCCGAGCACCGGGACCGCCGCCTCACCCCCGAGCAGCGTGCCGCGGGCGCCCTGCTGCCCTGCGTCTCCCGCGCCGCCGAGGGTGAGACCCTCGTGCTCGACGTCTAGAAGGAGCCCCCCGATGCCCCCGACGGCGACCATGATGCCGGCCTTCCCCTACACCGAGCGCGACCTCGCCCGCTTCCGCGAGACCCAGCAACTCGCCTACCACTGCGCCGAACAGGTCGCCGCCTGGATCGAACCGGGCGTCACCGAGCGACAGGCCACTGCCGAGCTGCGCCGCCGTCTGGTGGCCGCCGGGGTGCAGGACTTCTTCCACGTCCCGTTCGCCTGGTTCGGCGACCGCACGGCCTTCCGGCACTTCCACACCCCGTTGCAGTTCTTCGCCGGCAACCGCCGCCTGGAGGAGGGCATGCCGTACGTGCTGGACTGCGCGCCGATCGTGGACGGCTACACCGCCGACATCGGCTACGGCGGCAAGGTCGGCGAGAACCGGGTCTGGGACCGTCTGGCCGCCGACCTGAAGGTCTACCGCGAGCTGATCCTCGCCGAGGTGCGCGCCCGCAAGCCGCTGAACGAGGTGTACGCGGCGGTGGACGCGCAGATCGCCGCGCACGGCTACGACAACCGGCACCAGGTCTACCCGGGTCGGGTGATCGGCCACCAGGTAACCCGGACCAGCGTGCGCGGCCCGGCCGGGGTGAACGTCTTCGGCTTCGGCGTGCGCACCCTGCAGACCCTTGGCCGCGAGCTCATCTCCGAGCGGCTGCAAGGCCGTTCGCCGCTGTGGGCGGACGGTCGGTCGTCCCGGCACGCGCCCACCCCGGGGCTGTGGGCGGTCGAACCGCACATCGGCTTCCGCGGCGTGGGCATCAAGTTCGAGGAACTGCTGGTGGTCACCGAGGACGACGCCCACTGGCTCGACGACGACCTCCCGCACGTCCGCCGCTGGACCACGGCCGACGATTCGGCCACCATCGAGCCGACCGCCGCCGACCCGACCGAAGCCGAGTCGACCCGCGCCGACCCGACCCGCGCCGACCCGACCGAAGCCGAGTCGACCCGCGCCGACCCGACCCGCGCCGACCCGACCGAAGCCGAGTCGACCCGCGCCGACCCGACCGACGAGCCGACCGCTCTGGAGGCCACCCGATGACGACCCCCCGTCCGTCCACGGCCGTCCGCCGCCGGACCGTCCACTCCGGCGGCCTGCCGCTGGCCGTCTTCGAGCAGGGCGACCCGGAGGCCCCCACCGTTCTCCTGGTGCACGGCTACCCGGACACCCACGTCGTCTGGGACGACATCGCCGCCGACCTCGCCCGCGACCACCACGTGGTCCGCTACGACGTACGCGGCGCCGGCGAGTCGGCCGCCCCGGCCCGCCGCGAGGACTACCGCCTGGAGCACCTGGCCGACGACCTGTTCGCGGTCGCCGACGCCGTCAGCCCGGACCGCCCGGTGCACCTGGTGGCCCACGACTGGGGCTCGATCCAGTCCTGGGAGGCCGTCACCGCCCCCGGCGCCGAGCACCGGATCGCCTCCTACACCACGCTGTCCGGCCCCAGCCTGGACCACATGGGTTACTGGCTGCGCCACCGGCTGCGCCGCCCCACCCCGCGCCACCTCGGGCAGCTGCTCCACCAGGGCCTCCACTCCTGGTACATCACCGCCTTCCACCTGCCCTTCCTCGCCCCCGCGGTGTGGCGCCTGGGCCTGGCCCGGGCCTGGCCGCGGGTGCTGCGCGACCTGGAGCGGGTCACCCCCCGGGCCGGCCACCCCCAGCCCACCCTGCGCCGTGACGCGGTCCGCGGCATCGAGCTGTACCGGGCCAACTTCCTCCCCACGATGGGCAGTCCGCGCGAGCGGCCGACCGAGGTGCCGGTCCAGCTGGTCACCCTGACCCGGGACCGCTACGTCGGCACCTACCTCTCCGAGGGCCTGGAGCGCTGGGTGCCCCACCTGACCCGCCGCACACTGCACGCCGGCCACTGGTCGGCGCTGCTGGAGAAGGGAGCCGCCGTGGCCGGCCTGGTCCGCGAGTTCACCGCCCGCATCGAGACCGCCCGCATCGAATCCGGCGGGCCGGCTCAACCGGCCGACGGCGACGGCCGGTTGGTGGTCGTCACCGGTGGTGGCAGCGGCATCGGCCGGGCCACCGCGCTGGCCTTCGCCGAGGACGGCGCCCGGGTGGTGGTCTGCGACCTCGACCTCGCGGCCGCCGAGCGCACCGCCGAACTCGCCTCGCTGATCGGCCCACGGGCACACGCCTACCGGGTGGACGTCTCCGACGGCGCCGGGATGGACGCCTTCGCACAGAGCGTCGCCGCCGAGCACGGCGTGCCCGACGTGCTGGTCAACAACGCCGGCATCGGCCACTCCGGGACGTTCCTGCAGACCACCGAGAAGGAGTGGCAGCGCGTCCTGGACGTCAACCTCTGGGGCGTGATCCACGGCTGCCGCGCCTTCGGCACCCTGATGGCCGACCGCGGCCAGGGCGGCCACATCGTCAACGTCTCCTCGGCCGCCGCCTACCTGCCTGCCAAGGCGCTCACCGCCTACGCGACCAGCAAGGCCGCCGTCTTCATGCTCTCCGACTGCCTGCGCGCCGAGTTCGTCGGCCACGGCATCGGCGTCTCCACCATCTGCCCGGGCATCGTCAACACCAACATCACCCGCACCTCCACCTTCTCCGCCACCACCGCCGCCGAGCAGTCCGCCAAGCAGGCCCGCGCCGCCAAGCTCTACGCCCGCCGCGGCTTCCCGCCGGAGAAGGTCGCCACCGCGATCGTCACCGCCGTCCGCACCGGCAAGCCCGTCGTCCCGGTCACCCCCGAGGCCAAGGCCGCCCGTCTCCTCTCCCGCCTCAGCCCCGGCCTCCTCCGCCTCGCCGCCCGCCTCAACATCACCTGAACAAGCGAATATCCCCTGATCGGCCCATGAAGAGTCTGCGATATCACCTGTCCTTGGATCTGATATCGCAGACCCCTGGCCCTCGGGAGGCCGGCCATGGCTCGCACCGTGATAGACGTCAATGACGCACTCCTGGCAGAGGCCGCTGAGATCCCCGGTACGTCGACCAAGGTCGCTACCGTCATGCTGCCCTTGAGGACCTCGTGAAGCGCCGGAAGCGCGAGAGGTTCATGGCCTGGCTCGCAGAAGGCGGACTGCCCGATCTCACCGGACCGGTGGAAAAGGGTGAGTGAGCGCCTCCTGATCGACACGTCGGCCTTCGCCCGCTTCTCCGAGCCGACGGTCAGATCGGTCCTCGAACCGCTGATCATCAGCGGAGTGGTCGCAATCTGCGGCGCCGTCGAGCTGGAGATCATGCACAGCGCCCGATCGAAGGCCGACGCCCTGGAGATCCGCGAGGGGCCTGAGCGGCTTCGACTGGCTGCCCACACCCGACGAGGTGTGGGACCGTGCCATCGAGGTGCAAGCCCTCCTCACGGCCGCCGGCGACTGGCGGGCACTGTCGGTCCCGGATCTGGTCATCGCCGCCACCGCCGAGCGGCACGGTGCGATCGTCCTCCACGACGACGGCGAGTACGACATGATCGCCGCCGTCACCGGCCAGCCGACCGCGTGGGTCGTCCCGCAGGGGACGGCGGACTGAGCGCCTCGCCGGGGCTGTGAGAGCATCGAGGCCCATGGAGATGACAACCGCTCTGTGGTCCTTCGCCCTCGTCGTCGGGCTGCTCACGCTCACGCCCGGACTCGACACCGCGCTGATCCTGCGGACGTCCGCGCTGGGGCGGCGGCGGCAGGCCTGGGGGGTGGTGCTGGGGATCCAGACCGGCACGCTGATCTGGGGCGCGCTGACCTCGGCGGGGGTGACGGCGCTGCTGACCGCCTCGCAGGTTGCGTACGAGGTGCTGCGCTGGGCCGGTGCGGTCTATCTGGTGTGGATGGGCGTCGGGATGCTGCGCAAGCGCGGGGTCGAGGCCGCGGCCGAGGAGGAGCCGGTCGAGGGCGGGTTCGTCCACGGCTTGCGGCGCGGGACGCTGACCAATCTGCTGAATCCCAAGGTCGGGGTCTTCTACGTGGCGGTGCTGCCGCAGTTCATCCCGGCCGGGGCCCCGCATTTCGCCGCCGGGGTGGCGCTGACCTGCGTGCACGTGGTGGAGGGCCTGCTCTGGTCGACCGTCCTGGTCGGCTTCGCCCGGGTGCTGCGCGGCTGGCTGCGCCGCCCGGCCGCCCGACGCCTGATGGACCGGGTGACCGGTGCGGTGGTGGTGGGTTTCGGCCTGAAGCTGGCGCTGGCCGACTGACGGGTGAAGGCGCGTGACGGACGGTTACTGACCGAGCCGCTTGAGCCCCTCCGTGAGTTCCTCGACGTTCATGCAGGGGTACAGGTCGACGGTGGCGTCCAGCTGTAGCCAGAACGGCTCCACGATGGACGGGATCGAGGCCTCGTCCGCGATGTCGACGACGACGACCATCGCGCGCCGCCCGTGACGGCTGAGGAAGTAGGCGGCCTCGGGCTTGAGTTGGGCCAGTGTCTGCTGGATCGCGTCGCCGATGGTGCCGTCGTTGATGAACTTGTTCGAGGTCGCGGTGTCGAGTTCGACCTCCAGCAGGGCACGCATGATCCCTGCTCCTTCCCCGGGCTCGGGGCGAGTCCGCACCTCCAGCCTCCCGCCGCCCCAGTGGCCACGCAACGTGACGCCGACCGGTTCCCAACGCCGACCGGTTCCCAACGCCGACCGGTCCTCAGGCGGCGTGGGTCCGTCGGGTGGGTGCCGGTTCCTCGGAAGCCGCCGCGGTGTCGTGGTGGATCGGCCCGTCCCCGGCGCTCAGCGGCAGGCAGCTGCCGCCGCGCCGGTGGGCGATGATCTCGGCGGCGACGGAGACGGCCGTCTCCTCGGGGGTGCGGGAGCCGAGGTCGAGGCCGATCGGGGAGCGCAGCCGGGCGAGTTCGGTGTCGGTGAGCCCCGCTTCGCGCAGTTTGGCCTGCCGGTCGCGGTGGGTGCGCCGGGAGCCCATCGCGCCGACGTAGCCGACCGGCAGCCGCAGGGCGCGTTCGAGCAGCGGGACGTCGAACTTGGCGTCGTGGGTGAGCACGCACAGCACGGTGCGGCCGTCGATCCGGCCGAGCTGGGAGTCCAGGTAGCGGTGCGGCCAGTCGACCACGACCTCGTCGGCCTCGGGGAAGCGCCGGGCGGTGGCGAAGACGGGCCGGGCGTCGCAGACGGTGACGTGGTAGCCGAGGAACTTGCCGATCCGCACCACGGCGGCGGCGAAGTCGATCGCGCCGAAGACCAGCATCCGGGGCGCGGGCACGTAGGACTCGACGAAGCAGGTGACGGTGCCCTGTTCCTCTTCGTCGCAGGGCCGTCCGTCCAGGCCGAGCACGACCCGCCCGGTGCGGCCGGCGTCGAGCATGGCCCGGGCCTCCGCGACCAGGGCGCGTTCGAGCGCGCCGACGGTGGTCGGCCCGACCGAGAGCGCCCCGTGCCGCTGCTCGGCGGTGACGGCGAGGGTGGCTCCGAGCAGTGCGGCCGGACCCTCGATCACCCGGGCGAGGGCGACGGGAGTCCCGTCGGCGATGTGGGCGAGGCCGGCGTCCATCCCGGGGTCGGCCCCGGGCACGACCGGCTGGACGAAGACGTCGAGGATCCCGCCGCAGGTCAGTCCGACGGCGAAGGCGTCCTCGTCGCTGTAGCCGAATCGCTCCAGGACCGGTTCGCCGGTGTCCAACGCGGCCTGGCAGAGCTCGTACACCGCGCCCTCGACGCACCCGCCGGAGACGCTGCCGACGGCCTCCCCGGCCGCGTCGACGGCCAGCGCGGCTCCCGGGTCGCGCGGGGCGCTGCCGGAGACGCCGACGACGGTGGCCACGGCGAAGGACCGCCCGGACGCGTGCCAGGCCTGCAACTGCTCGGCGATGTCCTGCATGTCGGAGGCTCCTTACCCGATTCGACAGTAGCGGGGGACGCCGCCGTACGGGAAACGGTCCCGTACGGCGGCGGTTGTGATCAAGGGACCGGGAGCAGGGTGCTCAGTGCACGCCGAGCCAGGACTTGATCGGGCTGAGCGCGAAGTACACGACGAACACGGCGGTGAGGATCCACATCAGCACCCCGGGCTCGCGCCACTTGCCCTGGCCGGCCTTGATCACCGTGTACGAGATGACGCCGGCGGCGACGCCCGCCGTGATGCTGTAGGTGAACGGCATCAGCACGCAGGTCAGGAAGGCCGGGATGGCGACCTCGCGGTCGGACCAGTCGATGTGCCGGGCCTGGCTCATCATCATCGAGCCGATCACCACCAGGGCGGCGGAGGCGACCTCGACCGGCACGATGCCGGCCAGCGGCGAGAAGAACAACATCAGGGCGAAGAGCCCGCCGGTGACGGCGGAGGCGAGGCCGGTGCGGGCGCCGTCGCCGACGCCGGTGGCGGACTCGACGAAGACGGTCTGCCCGGAGGCGCCCGCCAGGCCGCCGACCGCGCCGCCGGCGCCGTCGATGAACAGCGCCTTGGACAGGCCGGGCATCCGGCCCTGCTTGTCGGCGAGTCCGGCCTCGGTGCCGACACCGATGATGGTGGCCATCGCGTCGAAGAAGCCGGCCAGCACCAGGGTGAACACCGCGACGGAGGCGCTGATCGCGCCCAGGCCCTTGCCGCCGAAGGCGCCGAACAGGTCGACGTGGCCGAAGAGGCTGAAGTCGGGGGCGGCGACCGGGCTGCCGGGCCAGACCGGGACGGAGTTCGCCCAGGCCTTGGCCGGTACGTCGGCCAGCTTGTTGACGACGATGGCGACCACGGTGCCGCCGGCGATGCCGATCAGGATCGCGCCGCGCACGCCGCGCGCCATCAGCACGAAGATCGTGAGCAGGGTGAGGCAGAAGATCAGGACCGGCCAGCCGGAGAGTTCGCCGAACGGGCCGAGGGACAGCGGGGTGGGGCCGCCGGTGTGCACGAAGCCGGCCTTGTAGAGGCCGATGATCGTGACGAACAGGCCGATGCCGATGGTGATCGCGTGCTTGAGCGGAAGCGGGATGCCGTTCATGATCTTCTCGCGCAGCCCGGAGACCACCAGCAGCACGATCAGCAGGCCGTAGATCACGCACAGGCCCATGGCCTGCGGCCAGGTGGTGTGCGGCACGACGAGCGCGGAGACCGCGCCGGAGACCGAGAGCCCGGCGGCCAGGGCCAGCGGCACGTTGCCGACCACGCCCATCAGGATGGTGGTGACGGCGGCCGCGAGGGCGGTGGCGGTGGTCAGCGCGGCGTGGTCGAGCTTGACGCCGGTGACGTCCGCGCCGCTGAGGATCAGCGGGTTGAGCAGGATGATGTACGCCATCGCCATGAAGGTGGTGAGGCCACCGCGCAGTTCGTTGGTGAGGGTCGAGCCGCGGGCCGAGATCTTGAAGTACGCGTCGAGCGCGCCCTTCGGCCCTGGTGCCGGGGGCGAGGGGTGGGTCTCGTCCTCGGCGGATCTGTCTGCTTCGGTGGTGCCGGGCTCCGTGGGGATCCTGGTCATGTCCACTCCCAAGTGTCAAAGGGGGTTGGGGTGGGCGAGCCGACCTGATTGCCAGTCAACGAGGTTGGCAGAGGGGGACGGTATCGACTCACTGGGGCGCTCGGGTGGGGGGAGCGTCCGTGGTGCAGGTACAGGTGCAGGTGCGGGTGGTGCAGTCGAGGGTGGTGCGCACCACTGCGGAACCCCGGCGTGGGCGAGGGCAGCGGGTTGCTCCGGGGCGGCGGGGAAGACTCGGCGCCGCCCCGGAGGTCTGACTCCCGGGATCAGCCGGGCTGTTCGGTGGTCAGGTGCTCCGGCCGGACCGGGATCCGGTTGAGCGCCAGACCGGTGGCGTTGCGGATCGCCGCCACGATCGAGGGGGTCGCCGACACGGTCGGCGCCTCGCCGACGCCGCGCAGCCCGTACGGGGCGTGCGGGTCGGGCAGTTCGAGGACGTCCACCGGGATCGGCGGGGTGTCCAGGATGGTGGGGATCAGGTAGTCGGTGAAGGAGGCGTTGCGCACCTTGCCGTCCCGGACGATGATCTCCTCCATCACCGCGAGCCCGAGCGCCTGGGTGCAGCCGCCCTGGATCTGGCCGACCACGGAGAGCGGGTTGAGCGCCTTGCCGACGTCCTGGACGGCGGTGAGCTCGACCACCTTGACCAGGCCCAGCTCGACGTCCACGTCCACCACCGCGCGGTTGGCGCAGAAGGTGTACTGGACGTGGCCGAAGCCCTGGCCGGTCTCCTTGTCGAAGGCCTGGGTGGGCCGGTGGTGGTGCTCGCGGGTGAGGTCGATCGCCTCGTCGCCGAGCAGGTCCACCATCGGGACGAGCACTCCGGCGCTCTCCGAGACGACCTTGCCGCCGGTCAGCACGATGTCGTCGTGGGTCCAGCCGTAGCGCTGCCGACCCTTGGCGATCAGCTCGCGCCGGACGGCCTCGGCGGCCAGCTTCACGGCCCCGCCGGTCATGTACGTCTGGCGCGAGGCGGAGGTCGAACCGGCCGACCCCACCTCGGTGTTGGCCGGATGGATGGTGACCTGCTCGACGCCCAGCTCGGTGCGGGCGATCTGGGCGTGCACGGTGACGCCGCCCTGGCCGACCTCGGCCATCGCGGTGTGCACCATGGCGACGGGCTCGCCGCCGATCACCTCCAGCCGCACCCGGGCGGTGGAGTAGTCGTCGAAGCCCTCGGAGAAGCCCACGTTCTTGATGCCGACGGAGTAGCCGACCCCGCGCACGATGCCCTCGCCGTGCGAGGTGTTGGACAGTGCGCCGGGCAGCGCGCGCACGTCCAGGTGCTCGGTGTCCAGCGGCGGGGGCAGCGGCATGTCCTTGGCCCGCTGCAGTAGTTCGGCCACCGGGGCGGGGGAGTCGATCCGTTGGCCGGTGGGCATGAAGTCGCCCTCCGACATCGCGTTCAGCTGCCGCAACTCGACCGGGTCCATGCCGAGTTCGACGGCCAGCTTGTCCATCTGGGTCTCGTAGCCGAACGCCGCCTGGACGGCCCCGAAGCCGCGCATCGCCCCGCAGGACGGGTTGTTGCTGTAGAGCGCGATGGCGTGCATCTTCACGTTCGGGATCACGTACGGGCCGTGCCCGAGCGAGGCCGCGTTGCCGACCACGGCGGGGGAGGCGGAGGCGTAGGCGCCGCCGTCCAGCACGATCCGGCAGTCGGCGAAGACCAGCTTGCCGTCCCGGGTGGCGCCGTGCTCGTAGTGCATCCGCGCCGGGTGGCGGTGGACGTGGCCGTAGAAGGACTCGTCCCGGGAGTAGACGATCTTGACCGGCTTGCCGGTGTGCTGCGCCAGCAGGCAGGCGTGGATCTGCATCGAGATGTCCTCGCGGCCGCCGAAGGCGCCGCCGACGCCGGCCAGGGTGAGCCGGACCTTCTCCTCGGGCAGGTCCAGCACCGGGGCCATCTGCTCGCGGTCCACGTGCAGCCACTGGGTGGCGATGTAGAGGTCGATGCCGCCGTCCTCGGCGGGCACGGCCAGGCCGGACTCGGGGCCGAGGAAGGCCTGGTCCTGCATGCCGACCTCGTAGTCGCCGCTGACGATGACGTCCGCCATCGCCCGCACCTCGTCGGTCACGCCGAGGCCGGAGACCAGCTTCTGCTCGTGGCAGATGTTGCCGTACGCGTGCGACTTGTACTCGTGCGGCTCGTGCACGTACCCGTACGTCTCCGGGTCCAGGCACTGCTCCTCGGTGACGATCGGGGTGAGCACCCGGTACTCGACCTTGATCTTCTTCACCGCGCGCCGGGCCGTCTCCGGGTGGTCGGCGGCGACCAGGGCGATCGCCTCGCCGTGGTAGCGGATCTTGTCGATCGCCAGGGCCGGCTGGTCCTGGATCTCCAGGCCGTAGTACTTGGAGCCGGGGATGTCCTCGTGGGTCAGCACCGCGTAGACGCCGGGCACCTTGAGCGCCTCGGAGATGTCCACGCTGAGGATGTCGGCCCGGGGGTGCGGCGAGCGCAGCGCCATGCCCCAGAGCATGTCCTCGTGCCACATGTCCGAGGAGTAGGCGAACTCGCCCTTGACCTTCAGGTTGCCGTCCGGGCGCAGCGGCGAGCCGCCGATGCCGTGCTTGGAGACCTGGTCGATGTTCTGCAGGTTCTTCTGGCCCTGGATCGTCCGAGTACTCACTTGGCACCAGCCTCCCCGGAGCACTTGCGGGCGGAGGCGAGCCGCACCGCGTCCATGATCTTCTCGTAACCGGTGCAGCGGCACAGGTTGCCCGACAGGGCCTCGCGGATGTCGTTGTCGCTCGGCTGGGAGTCCTTCTCCAGCAGGGCGTCGGTCTGCACCAGCAGCCCGGGGGTGCAGAAGCCGCACTGGACGGCCCCGGCGTCGATGAACGCCTGCTGGACCAGGCCCAGTTCGCCGTCCTCGTCGGCCAGGCCCTCGACCGTGCGCACCTCGCGGTCCTGCACCTGTCCGGCCGCGACCAGGCAGGCGCAGACCGGCACGCCGTCCAGGTAGACGGTGCACGAGCCGCACTCGCCCTGCTCGCACGCGTTCTTCGAACCGGGCAGGCCGACGCGCTCGCGCAGGACGTAGAGCAGGCTCTCGCCCTCCCACACGTCATCGGCCTCGACCGGCTTGCCGTTCGCGGTGAACGTGACCCTCATGCCGCGCTCCTGATCTGCTTGCTGTAGTCGTTCCAACACCAGGTGAGGGTGCGGCGGGCCATCACGGCCAGGGAGTGGCGCCGGTAGTCGGCGGTGCCCCGGACGTCGTCGATCGGGGAGGCGGCCGCCTTCACCAGCTCACCGAAGCGCTGGATCACCTCGGTGCCCAGCAGCTCCCCGGACTCCCAGAGCCCGCGCTCGGCGAGCACGCCCTGGAGGTACTCCTCGGCCTCGACGGCGCGGCGCGGCGTGGGGGCGGCCGAACCGATACCGGTGCCGACGGTTCCGTTCTTGGGGTGCAGGGCGAAGCCGAACGCGCACACCGCGATCACCATCGCGTTGCGGGTGCCGATCTTCGAGAACTGCTGCGGGCCGTCCGCGACCGGGATGTGCACCGCCCGGATCAGCTCGTCCGCCTCCAGGCTGTTGCGCTTGACCCCGACGTAGAACTCGTCGATCGGGATCAGCCGGGTGCCGCGCACCGAGGCCGCCTCGACGAACACGTCCCGTCCGGCCGCCAGCAGCGCGGGGTGCGCGTCACCGGCCGGGGAGGCGCCGCCGAGGTTGCCGCCGACGCCACCGCGGTTGCGGATCTGCGGCGAGCCGACGGTGTGGGCGGCCAGCGCGAGCCCGGGCAGCGGCCCGGACAGCTCCGCGATGATCCTGGCGTACGGGACGGAGGCGCCGAGCCGGACGACGCTGCCGTCGTTCGTCCATTCGGTGAGCTCGGTGACGCGGTTCAGGTCGAGAATCGCGGATGGCCGGTGCACGTCGAAGTTCAGCTCGACCATGACGTCCGTGCCGCCCGCGATGGGCAGCGCGGTCGGGTACTCAGCCTTCGCCGCGAGAGCCTCGTCCCAGGTGGCGGGCCGAAGGAACTCCATGCGGGTTTCTCCTCAAGTCTTCGCCGACCGGGTGTCCGGCGGCGTGTCGCCCAGTGAACTCCTGTGACCGGGGCCACTGGCAGTCACCGATGGCATGAAGCCCCGGCTGTGAGCCGGCCCGGCATCCTGTACGTTCCTCTAAGCAGGAGAATCCCGCAGCCCAGGTCTCCGCCGGGTGTCACCTACGACCGTAATCCGGCCGTGACGCACGGTCCATGGGCCCGTGCCGCGGCCGCCCCTTGGTGCGTAACACCGAGCACGGATGTTCGGGCACACTGTCACCCCCGGGCGGCGCGCCCGGCCGCCCCCCACCCCCCTCGATCCGGCCTCCGGCCCCGCCCCCGCCCCGTTCGACCCCCCTGTTCCAGCCCCCGTTAGGAGTCCGCGGATGCGTGTCCGTGACCTGCTCGCCCCCGGCGCCCCACGACTGCGCCTGCTCGCGGCCGAGGAGGAGCTGGACCGGCAGGTCAGCGGCGTGATGACCACGGACCTGCACGACCCCGGCCGCTACCTGCACGGTGGCGAGCTGGTGCTCACCGGGATGCTCTGGCGCGGCGGCCCGGCCGACTCCGAGCGGTTCGTCCGGACCATCGCGGCCGGCGGCGCCGTCGCCCTGGCGGCCGGCGAGGCCGAGGTCGGCCCGGTGCCCGAGGACCTGGTCGAGGCCTGCCGCCGGCACCGGATGCCGCTGCTGGCCGTCCCCGACGACATCGCCTTCGGCACCGTCACCGAGTTCATCGGCCGTCAGGTCTCCGCCGACCGCGCCGCCGACCTCGCCGCCCTGGTGGACCGGCACCGGCTGCTGGTCTCGGCGGCCGGCGGCGGCGGACTGGACGCCGTGCTGGACCTCCTCGGCGGCGACCTCGACCTGGACTGCTGGGTGCTCACCCCGACCGGCGGGGTGATCGCCGGCCCGGTCGACCGGCTCACCGCCGAGGACCGCGACCAGCTGGTCCGCGCCCACCTCGCCGCCCAGCGCCAGCGCCGCCGCCCCCCGCACCGGGCCCGGCTGGCCGGCGGCGCCTACTCGCTGCTGCCCGCCGCGGCCTCCGCCGAGCAGGACGCCCCGCAGCCCGGGTCCCCGCTGGCCGACTGGGTGCTCGCGGTGGCCGGCGACGTCACCGAGTGGACCACCAAGCGCCAGCAGCTCGCCGAGAACCTGGCCCGGCTGGTCGCCGCCGAGCGCCACCGCCGGGACGAGGGCCGCCGGCTGCGCCGCCGGCTGGCCGACGAACTGCTCGCCCTGCTGCGCCGCGACGCCGACCCGGCCGAGATCAGCCGCACCCTGTACGCCTCCTCGGCGATGGCCGCCCGCTACGAGAGCCCCGAGCCCAAGTCCCCGACGAAGGACGCCTCCTGGCTGGTGCTCAGCGCCGAGGGCACCGGCCTGCCGGAGGGCACGGTGCGGTCCGTCCTGGAGGAGGCGCTCGGCGGCCTCAGCGACCGGGCCCTGGTGGCCGGCGCGGGCCACGGCGCCGTGGTGGTGCTGCCCGCGCTGGACAGCCCGGTGCCCGCCGACACCCTGCGCGAGCTGCTCGCCCCGCTGGAGGCCGGGCTCGGCTCGGAGGGCCGGATCACCCTCGGCGTCTCCGCCCCCGCCCCGGAGGCCGGCGGCCTGCGCGGCGCCCTGGAGGAGGCCCGGCACGCCCGCCGGATCGCCGCCGCCCGGGTCGGCCGGGTCTGCGTGGCCGGCCCCGAGGAGCTGGCCTCGCACGTGCTGCTGCTGGCCGCCGTCCCGGACGAGGTCCGCCGGGCCTTCCGCAGCCGGCTGCTGGACAAGGTCATCGCGTACGACATCGAGCACCAGGCGGACCTGGTCCGCACCCTGGAGGCGTTCCTGCGCTCGGACGGCTCCTGGACCCGCTGCGCCGGGCAGCTGCACGTCCACGTCAACACCCTGCGGTACCGGATCGGCCGGATCGAGGAGCTGACCGGGCGGGACCTCTCCCGGCTGGAGGACCGGGTGGACTTCTACCTGGCGCTGGAACTCGCCTGACCGTTTCCTGTCAGTTCCGCCGGACGGACTCCGGTCCCAGGAAGGGCCGGTTCCTGGGAGGTGGCTGGAAGCCCCGGGACCCGCCGGAACGGCCGAGAGGGCCCGCCGCGAACACTCGCGGCGGGCCCCCCGCGGGGATAAAAAAAAACCAACCCCCCCCAACACTCCAAAAAGAGTATTGGCGGTTATGTGTGTTAATAGGTGGG
>NZ_JBHXEG010000027.1:0-93032 GCF_042724935.1 Kitasatospora sp. NPDC127060 | reverse complement strand
GGGCCGGCCCGTACGGGCCGGCCCTCCGCCGTGTCCGCTACTCCTTGCCGAGCGTGGTGACGTCCAGCTCGTCGGCCGCGTAGCTGGCCCGGATCACCTTCTTGTCGAACTTGCCGACCGAGGTCTTCGGGACGGACTCGACGATCGCCCAGCGCTCCGGCAGCTGCCAGGAGGCGATCCGCTCGGCCAGGAAGGCCCGCAGCTCCTTCAGCCCGGCGGTCGCGCCCGGGCGCAGCACCACGGTGGCCAGCGGGCGCTCGCCCCACTTCTCGTCCGGCACCGCGACCACGGCGGCCTCGGCCACCTCGGGGTGGCCCATCAGGGCGTTCTCCAGCTCGACGGACGAGATCCACTCCCCGCCCGACTTGATGACGTCCTTGGCCCGGTCGGTGAGGGTCAGGTAGCCGTCGGCGGTGATGGTGCCGACGTCGCCGGTGCGCAGCCAGCCGTCCTCGGAGAACTTGTCCTCCGGGCGGAGCGGGTCCTGCCCGGCGCCGCCGTAGTAGGCCGCGGCGATCCACGGACCGCGCACCTCCAACTCGCCTGCGGCGACGCCGTCGTGCGGCATCCGCTCGCCGCCCGGGCCGATCAGCCGGGCCTCGACGGAGGCCGGGAAGAGGCCCTGGGTGATCCGGTACGGCCACTCCTCCTCGGGCGTGAGGCCGCCGGGCGGCTGGGCGAAGGAGCCGAGCGGGGAGGTCTCGGTCATGCCCCAGGCGTGCAGCACCCGGATGCCGTGGCGCTCGTCGTAGGCCTTCATCAGCGAGGGCGGGCAGGCGCTGCCGCCGATGACCACCATGCGCAGGCTGGAGGTGTCGTAGTCGCCGGCGTCCAGCTCGTCCAGCAGGCCGCTCCAGATGGTGGGGACGGCGGCGCTGACCGTGGGCCGGACGGCGGCGATCATCTCGGCCATCGGCTTGGGCTGGAGGAAACGGTCCGGCATGAGCAGGTTGGCGCCGGACATGAAGGCGGCGTGCGGGATGCCCCAGGCGTTCACGTGGAACATCGGGACCACCGGCAGCGCGGTGTCGCGCGGGGTGAAGGCGAAGTTGTCGCCGGTGTTGACCTGCATGCAGTGCAGGTAGATCGACCGGTGGCTGTAGAGCACGCCCTTCGGGTCGCCGGTGGTGCCGGAGGTGTAGCAGAGCACGGCGGCCTGGCGCTCGTCCATGTCCCGCTGCCACGGGTAGTCGGTGGGCCGCCCGGCGATCAGCTCCTCGTAGTCGTGCACGCCGCCCGCGAAGCCGGCCAGCAGCGAACGGTCGCCCGGGCCGGCCACCACGATGTGCTTCAGCGTGGGCGCGAGGGCCGGCAGCACGGCGGCGAGCAGCGGCAGCACGCTGCCGTTGACGATGATCACGCGGTCGGCGGCGTGGTCGATGATGTAGGAGAGCTGCTGGGCGGGCAGCCGCAGGTTCAGGGTGTGCAGCACGGCGCCCATCGCGGGGACGGCGAGGTACGCCTCCAAGTGGAAGTCGTTGTTCCACATCAGCGTCGCCACCCGGTCGTCCCCCGTGACGCCGAGCTCGTCGCGCAGCGCGTGGGCGAGCTGCGCGGCGCGGGCGCCCACCTCGGCGTAGGTCCGGACCACCGGCCCGGCGGCGTCCCAGGTGGTGACGGTCGAACGGGCGTGGACCGTGGATCCGTGCTCCAGGATTCGGGTGACGGTGAGTGGTACGTCCTGCATCGTGCTGAACACGGGTCCTCCTCGACCTGGCGGCACTGGCGACTCCCGCGGCACACCTACCGGGCGGTAATGCGCGCGGACGTGCCCGATTGTGCCGTTCCGTCCGCCTGCTGTCAGTATCCCGGCCCCGTTGCACGGATCACGGATTCGCCCGGTTCCTCCCCCGGCACTTCGCCCGCTGCCTCCCCCGGCCACTCCCGTGGGGTGGTGCTCAGCGGTGGTCGGGACGGCAGAGGCACAGCGAGTTCGCCGGGTCGGGGGCGTACGCCGGGTCGAGGACCCGGCCCTGCTCGGCGGCGATCCGCAGGGCCTGCTGGGCGCCGGCGCCGCGGTAGGTGGCGCGGTGCAGCCGGATGCGGCGCAGGAAGGTGCCGTCCGGGGCGAGCAGCCGGCCGTAGCTGTCGGCGGTGCGGCCCAGTTCGCGGGTGGCGTCGCGCTTGAGGATCCGGCGGACGTGCCGGTCCCAGGCGGCGGGGCTGCCGGTGAACTCGGCGCGGAAGGCGCGCGGACCGACCGTCCAGCGGGCGCCCCAGCGCTCCCAGTAGTCGGGCTCGGGGCGGTCCACCCAGAAGGTGAGCAGGCCGTACACCGGGGCGTAGACCAGCTGGAGCAGGAAGATGACCGGCAGCAGCGGTGCGAACCGGCCCGGCTGCGGCCCCCACGGGGTGCCCGGGGCCGCCGGCGGATCCTGCGGGGAGGGCGCGCCCACCGTGGCCGGGGCGGGGAACCGGCGGACCAGCCGGACCCGCTCCGCGTCGGTGCCGGACGGCACCACCTGCCAGCCGAACCGCTCGGCGATCCGGGCCACGCCGTCCGCGCCGAGGCCCCGGCACAGCCGCACCGCGAGTCCGACGGACACCTCGCGGCCGAGGTCGAGCTGCACCTCGCCGCCGCCGGCCGCGTGGTTCGCCTCGGCGGCGGCGATGCGGCGGCGCAGGACCGGGGTGACGTAGCGCTCCCAGTCCTCGGGGCGGCCGGTGAGCTCGGCCCGCAGGCGGCGCGGCGGGATGAAGCTGCGGTTGACCCTCAGCCAGCCGTCGGAGCTGGGGCCCTCGCCGCCGTAGTTGGAGAAGATCGCGGCCGCGATGATGACCGCGAAGACGGCCACCAGGCCGAGGATCCAGAGCGGTGCGTAGATCCACTGCAGGAGGAACTGGAGCAGCACCACCGCGCGGTTGCGGCGCGGCAGCGGGCCGGCGGGCCGCACCTGGGCGGCGAACTGGCTTGCGGGGCAGGGGGGTTGGGCGGCCGGTCGCGGCTGCGGTTGCTGTGGTTGCTGCTGCCGCGGCGGGACCGGCTGGGCGTACGGGTTCTGCTGTGGCGGCACCGGCTGGGCGTACGGGTTCGGCCCGTACGGATCCCGCCGTGGTGCGCCGCCGCCGCAACCGGCCGCGCCCGGGTGTTCCTGGCCGTTCGTCATGCCGCCCCCTGGGTGCTCGGTGAGCGGCCACC
The DNA here is from genome assembly GCF_042724935.1 of Kitasatospora sp. NPDC127060. Lineage (NCBI taxonomy): Bacteria > Bacillati > Actinomycetota > Actinomycetes > Kitasatosporales > Streptomycetaceae > Kitasatospora > Kitasatospora sp. NPDC127060. Next base: position 89,893 of record NZ_JBHXEG010000027.1, on the reverse strand, counting down.
CTATCGACGGGCGGTCAGCCGGCGGTCGGCCCGTCGACCTGGTCGCGGTCGATGGTGAGGGTCTGGCCGGCGTAGGTCTCCTGGGCGTTGCCGCGGTACTGGTGGACGCGCTGGCGGGAGGGCCAGAGGTCCGGAGTGAGCGGTCCGGCGCCGGCGGTGTCGGCGTGATCGTCCCAGCGGGCGTACCAGACCGCGTCGGGGAGCGGGGAGCTGCCGGCCCGGGCGGCGGCGGCCAGGTCGGCGACGCCGGAGTCGAGGCTGGAGTAGAGGCCGGAGCGGTAGCCCGCCGAGTGCAGGGCCTGGGTCCAGCCGAGGGCGAAGTCGACCACGGCCTGCCCGCAGGAGGCGTCGTGCATCGAGTAGGCCTCGATGTCCAGGTAGACCGGGCCGCCCTTGCCGAGCCCGAGCGAGCGCATCGCGCGCACGGCCTCGCCGGCCTCGTCCCGGCCCTGCTCGACGGCCTTGGCCGGGTCGATCCGCTTGGGCTTGCGGCTCGGGTCGGCGCACGGCGCCTGCAGGCCGACGTGCACCGGCAGGAAGCGCCAGCCGGCCGCGCGCGCCTGGCGGATCCAGTCCGCGGTGAGCCGGGGCTGGGCGCAGCCGCGCTGGGAGCCGCTGACGTAGATGCCGACCGCCCCGTACGGCGAGGCGGCGCGCCAGGCCCGCAGGGTCTCGGCCGGGGGCGCGGTGCAGGCGTCGAAGGCGGTGCCGCTCCAGTTGTCGCGGAACCGGGGCGGGCCGATCCGGTCGGGGAGCGTCACGGTGCGGATGCGCGGGACGGCGACGGCGGCGGGAGCGGAGGCTTCGGCGCTCACGCCCGTCCCGTCGGTGGCCAACAGGAGCACGAGGGAGGCGGCCAGGACGGCCGCCGGGCGGAGGTAGCGCATCCGGCCTTGATACTGACGGACCATCGGACGAACGCGTCCACCACGCCGCAGGGGCCCCGCGGGACCACCCTTTCGGGTGCGCCCGTCCGCATCCGTCCCGATTCTGGTAACGAGCTTGCTGCTTTGTCACTCCTTACGGCAAACTCGTTAGCATGCCCACCTCCCACAGCAGCGAAACCGCTGTCCCCACCTCGGCCGCCGCCGTCGCCGAGGCCCTTGCCATGCCGCCCGCCCCCAAGGGCGAGCCTGCCGGCGAGCGGGGCAGCTGGCGACGAGGTGGGGAGCCCGGCTCCGCGGCGCCCCCCGGGGTGCGAACCGGCCGAACCGGCCGGTTCGGCAAGGCCCTGCGGCGCCCGGAGCGAATCCCGGCGCCGCTTCTGTGTCTGGTCGCGATGTTCCTGGTGCAGACCGGCATCGCGCTGTCCAAACCGCTGTTCGGCCCGCTCGGGGTCAGCGGCACCACCTTCCTGCGCCTGGGCTTCGCCGCGGTCATCCTGCTCGCCGTCACCCGGCCCAGGCTGCGCGACAAGCGCCCGCGCGACCTCGCCGCGGCCGCGCTGCTCGGCGTCGCCTCGGCCGGGATGACCTTCCTGTTCGCCGGGGCGATCGACCGGCTGCCGATGGGCACCGCCGCGACCATCGAGTTCCTCGGCCCGCTCGCGGTCGCCCTGGTCTTCGCCCGCCGCGCCAGCCACCTCCTCTGGGCACTGCTCGCCGGGGTCGGCGTCCTCCTGCTGACCCTGCTCGGTGAGGGGGAGGGCGGCGGCTCGCTCGACCCGGTCGGCCTGCTGTACGCCTTCGGCGCCGCGGCCTGCTACGCGGTCTACATCCTGTTCACCGACAAGGTCGGCGCCACCTTCCAGGGCTTCCAGGGCCTGGCGGTGTCGATGACGGTCGGCGCGCTGGCCCTCGCGCCGTTCGGGCTCGGCCAGGCCTGGGACGGGCTCACCGCGCCCGGCGCCTCCCCGCTGCTGCTGCTCGCCTCGGCGGCCGGGGTCGCGCTGCTGCTGCCGGTGCTCCCGTACGCGCTGGAGATGACGGCGCTGCGCCGGATGCCCCAGCGGGTGTTCAGCGTGCTGGTCAGCCTGGAGCCGGCGGTCAGCGCGCTGGTCGGGCTGGTGGTGCTCGGCCAGCTGCTGGGCGCGGCGCAGCTGGCCGGGATCGGCTGCGTGGTGGCGGCCAGCGTGGGGGCCACGCTGACCGGGCGGCGCTGACCGGGCGGCGCTGACCGGGCCGCGCTGACCGGCCCGGCCCCGGACCTCGGCCAGCACGACGGCTTACAGCCCTTACGGCGCTTACGGCGCTTACGGCGCTTACGGCCAGAGCAGGGTGCGCGACCACTCCGGCGCACGGACCGGGCCGGTGCGGGTGTAGCGCAGCCGGACGTGCCGGCGCTGGGCGTCGCCCTGCCAGAACTCCACCTCGTGCGCCCACAGGGTGTAGACCGCGTGGCCGGGCGCGACGGCGTCCGGGGTGGCCTCCAGCCGACGCCGGGCGACCGCCACCGCCTCGTCGTACTCGGTCAGCCCGCCCAGCGGCTCGCTCTGCCGGCCGACCAGCGCGCCGATCCGGGCGGCCGGCGAGCGGGTGGCGAACTCTGCGGCGGCGACCAGATCGGCGGCCCGCTCGACGGTGCCGCGGACCCGCACCTGGCGGCCCAGTTGCGGCCAGTAGACGGACAGCGCGGCAGCCGGGTGGTGGGCGAGCTGACGGCCCTTGGGGCTGTCGGCGGCGGCGGAGAAGTTCCAGCCGGTGCCGGCCGCGTCGACGTCGCGCAGCACCAGCACCCGGGCGTCCGGCGTGCCGTCGGCATCGACCGTGCAGAGGGTGAGGGCCTGCGGGTCCAGCACCCCGGCGTCCAGCGCGGTGGCGAGCCAGTCCAGGAACAGCGGGCCGGGCTCGGCGGGGGCGGCCTCGTGGTCGAAGGAGGGCAGCGGGCGGGCCATCGGCGGGCGGCCGAGCAGCAGTTCGGGGACGGACCGCGGTTCGGGCCGGCGCTCGTCCAGTGGCGCCGGGCACGCCTCCGGCTGCGGCTCCGGTGCGGGCCTGGCCCCGTCCGGGCCGGTCAGGCCCTCGTCCTCCGCCGCCATCGCGCGCCTTCCTTCCGATTGCCGCGGTCGTCGCCCCGGCCGGGCCGTCCGTTCCGGGCCCGGCCGCGTGGGAGCGCTGTCGGAGCGCAACCGTACCGCCGTGGACCGACGGCTCCGGGCTCGGGCCCTCGTTGGACGGATCCGGGCCGCTCGCGCGGGGTGGTACGCCGCGGGTGCGCGCCCGTGGCCGCGCCCGTGGCCGCGCCCGTGGCCGCGCCCGGTGGGAACCGGCGGCCGGTCCGGACCGGCGCGCGGGTCCGGACCGGCGCCGGACACACTCGTGGGCGGTGCCGATGGCGGCACCGCCCACGAGGCCGGTTTCGCGGCGACCCTTTCCGCTGGCCGGTCAATGCGCTTGTCCTTCGGAACCCTCGACAGTGCTCAGCTCACCCACGGCCACCCACCTCCGGCGCCCCCGCCGACGGTGGTGCCGAAAGCGGTCAGCGGAAGATCGGGGCGAAGATGACGTTGACGTTCTTGTTCCCCTGGCCGGCCAGGACGTTGCCCGCGTTGTCCTTCACCGCGACGGTGTTGTTCTGGTTCGAGGCACCGGAGCCGGTGGCCGTCTGCTGGGTGGAGACGTAGTTGCCGTCGACCCCGCCGAACACGTTGCCGGTGCCGGTGTCGGACACCACGCCGGCGTTGGAACCGGCCGCGGCACCCGCGCCGTTGTCGGCGGCGGCGGCCCCGGCGCCCACCAGCAGCAGGCCGGCCGCGAGCGGCGCGGCGAGCAGGATCCCGGACACCCGGCGGGTGTTGAAGCGAGCCATATGAGCCTCCAAATAAGCTGTTAATCGTGCATTGGTCGAGCATGGATGCGGGGGTTCGCCGGCCAGACGAACTCCTGCGGGCTGCGACGCCGGGTCACAGACTTCCGCAACAAATCGACAAAGCACTAGCCGACGGAGCAGTTTTCGCCCGTTAGCGTGATATCCACCCGAGCCGCGCATAACGGGCGCCGATTCGGACAGGGCGCCGACACACCGCTACTGAGCTGGGACTTCGCCCGAGCGGCGGCGACTTTGCACGTCCCGGGAAGCGGCGCTTCGGCGCCGCACGAACCACCGAGCGCACCACCCCGGCTCAGGCCTCCAGGGAACACGCCCCCAAAAAGTTCGATCACCCTTCCATGTCGACTTTTCCAGCCATGCGCAGATCATCGGAAAGTCGTACGGAAAATACGATCAAGAAAGCGATGGCGAAAGGGTGGTGGGACCACGAATCCTGTTGCTCTGAAAATCAGACCATCTTGCCCGGATTGAGGATTCCCAGCGGATCGAAGACCGCCTTCACCTGCCGCTGCAGGTCCAGCCCGACCGGTCCCAGCTCACGGGCCAGCCAGTCCCGCTTGAGCAGCCCCACCCCGTGCTCGCCGGTGATCGTGCCACCCAACTCCAGGCCGAGCGCCATGATCTCGTCGAAGGAGCGCTGGGCGCGTTTCGCCTGCTCCGGGTCCGCGCCGTCGAAGATCACGATCGGGTGGGTGTTGCCGTCCCCGGCGTGGCTGACCACCCCGATGGTCAGCGCGTGCCGCTCCGCGATCCGCGCGACGCCGTTCAGCATCTCGGCCAGCCGGGACCGCGGCACCGCCACGTCGTCGATCATCGTGGTGCCCAGGCGGTCCAGCGCGGGCAGCGCCAGCCGCCGGGCCGCCAGCAGCAGATCGGACTCCGCCTGGTCCTCGGCCGGCACCACCTCGGTCGCCCCGGCCTCCCGGCACAGCTCCGCGACCCGCGCCAGCCCGGCCACCCGGTCCGGCCCGTCGAAGGCCACCAGCAGCAGCGCCTGGGTCGACTCCGGCAGGCCCATCTGCCCCAGCTCGTTGACGGCCCGGACGGACACCGCGTCCATCAGCTCCATCAACGACGGCGTCAGCCCGCTCGCCATCACCGCGCAGACCGCCGCACCGGCGGTGTCCGCACTCGGGAACTCCGCCGCCAGCGCCAACTGCGGGGCCGGCGCCGGCCGCAGCGACAGCACCGCCCGGACCACCACCCCGAGCGTCCCCTCCGAACCGACCAGCAGCCGGGTCAGGTCGTAGCCGGCCACCCCCTTGGCCGTCCGGCGCCCGGTGGACAGCAGCCGGCCGTCCGCCAGCACCACGTCCAGCCCGAGCACGTACTCGCTGGTGACGCCGTACTTCACGCAGCACAGCCCGCCCGCGCCGGTGCCGATGTTGCCGCCGATCGTGCAGGACTCCCAGCTGGACGGGTCCGGCGGGTAGCAGAGCCCGAACTCCTCTACGGCGCGCGCGAGTTCGGCGTTCACCACGCCCGGTTCGACCACCGCGACGCGGTTCACCGGGTCGATCTCCAGGATCCGGTTCAGTTTCACCAGCGACAGCACGATGCACCCGTCGACCGCGTTCGCCGCCCCCGACAGCCCCGTCCGGGCCCCCTGCGGCACCACCGGCACCCGCAGCTCGGTGGCGGTGCGCAGCACGTGCTGCACCTGCTCGACCGTCTCCGGGAACACCACCACGGCGGGCGCGCCGGCGGCGCAGAAGCCCGCCATGTCATGGCTGTAGGCCGCGGTGACATCCGGATCCACCACCACCGCCCCGGCCGGGAGACCCTGCGCCAGCCGGTCCGTCAGATCACCCATCGCCGCCTCCACTCGCCACCGCACCGCCGCCACCTCCGCACTCTGCCCGCCGGGCCGGGGGCGGGCAAGTAGGCCTCGCCCCGGGCCGGGCCCGGCACACGGCCGGGGTGGCGAGGGCACGGCGCAGCGTGAGCGACGCTCTGCGGCAGCGTCAACAGCTCCTGCAACCAAGGGAGATGGGAGGACCGCGCGCCACCGGGCACCAGCGGCCCGAGGTGCCCGCCCGCCGGACGGGCCGAGCGGAGAAACACCGAGGGCGGGTACCGAACGATGTCGGCACCCGCCCTGAGCAGGTGTGGTTCCCCTACCAGCGGAGAGCGTGGGATTCGAACCCACGGTGACGGGTCACGCCACGACAGTTTTCAAGACTGTTCCCTTAGGCCGCTCGGGCAGCTCTCCAGGCGGAGGTCAGCCTAACGGGTCCGGCGGGGTTCGGTGCACACGATTCCGTGTGCACCGGGGTCACTGATCGCCGTCCCGCTGGCCGAGCGTGACCTTGGTGGTCATGGTCTGGCCGTTGCGGGTGTACTCGACGTCGACGGTCTCGCCCGGCTTGTGCGTCCAGATCCGGCTGACCAGGGCGGGGCCGTTCTCGATCGGGGCGCCGCCGAGCTTGGTGATGACGTCGCCCGGCTTGAGGCCGGCCTTGTCGGCCGCGCCGCCGGGGGTGACGGCCGGCTGGCCCTGGACGTCCTTGGTCTGGATCTGCGCGCCGTCGCCCTTGTAGTCGTCGTTGCGCAGCACGTCGAGCTTGGCGTAGACCGGCTTGCCGGTCTTGATCAGGGTGTCCGCGACCCACTTGGCCTGGTTGATCGGGATGGCGAAGCCCAGGCCGATGCTGCCGGCCCGGCCGTTGGCGGAGGCGTTGGACTGGATCGCCGAGTTGATGCCGATCACCGCGCCGCTGGAGTCGAGCAGCGGGCCGCCGGAGTTGCCGGGGTTGATCGAGGCGTCGGTCTGCAGGGCGTTCATGTACGAGGCCTGCGAGCCGGTCTCGTCGCCGGAGGCGACCGGGCGGTCCTTGGCGCTGACGATGCCGCTGGTGACGGTGGACTCCAGGCCGTACGGCGCGCCGATCGCCACGGTGGCGTCACCGACGTTGACCTTGTCGGAGTCGGCCAGCGGCAGCGGCGCCAGCTTGCTCTTCGGCGGGTTGTCGATCTTCACCACGGCGACGTCGTAGCCCTCGGCGTGGCCCAGCACCGAGGCGCTGTAGGAGGTGCCGTCGGCGAACTTGACGGTCAGTTTGCCGCCGCTGCCGGTGAGGGTCGGCGCGACCACGTGGTTGTTGGTGAGGATGTGGCCCTCGGTGTCGAAGACGAAGCCGGTGCCGGTGCCCGACTCGCCGTTGCCCTGCGCCTTGATGGTGACGACGCTGGGCAGCGCCTTCTGCGCGATGCCGGCGATCGAGCCGGGGGCGGGCTCGTTCCTCTGGGTGTTGCTGGCCTGGACGGTGGTGCTGCGGTGGTCGTCCGCCGAGGGGCTGCTGTTGGCGTGGTCGGTGGCGACCACACCGATCGCGCCGCCGGCGATGCCGGCGACCAGCGCGACGGCCGCGAGCAGGGCCACCAGGCCGCCGCGCTTCTTGCGCGGGCCGCCGGGGCCGGTCGGGCCGCCGGGGTACTCGGCCGGGTAGCCGAGCGGGCCGCCCGGGCCGCCGGGGTAGCCCGCGCCGCCGGAGCCGGCGTCGTGGCCGGCGCCCCAGCCGCCGAGCGGCTGGCCGGCGCCGAAGGGGTGGTGGCCCTGCGCCGCGGGCGCGCCGGCGCCCGGGGCGCCGTACGGCTCCTGCGCGTTGGCGGCCGGGACGCCGTAGCCCTCCTGGGCGCCGGCGGCGGGCACGCCGTGGCTCGGGGTCGCGTACGGGTTGGTGCCCGGGGTGCCCGGCGGCAGCGCGGGCGCGGCCGGGGCGGGGGCCTGCGCGGCCGGCGCCTCGGCGACCGGCTGGGCGGCCGGCTGGGCCACGGGCTCGGCGGCCGGCTCCGGGACCCGGCTGAACGCCATGGTCGGCTGGTGACCGCTGCCGGCGGGCGCGCCCTCGGCCGGGGCGTCGGCCGCCGTCGGCCCGGCCACCGGCTCGACGACCGGCTGGGCCACAGGCTCGGCGGCCGGCTCCGGAACCCGGCTGAACGCCATCGTCGGCTTGTGACCGCCCTGAGCGGTGCCGTCGGAAACGGCGGCCGCCGCCTCCGCGGCCCCGGCGGGCTGCTCCCCCTGCGGCCCGGTGGGCCCAACCTCGCGCTCGGTGCTCACGGACGACCTCCATAGCTGACAGAACCAAGGACCATAGTTTTTCGCACCGACGATTCGATTGCCGTAAGGACCCCTCTGAAGAACTCATAAGAATCCTTAGCCGCCTCCGACGACCGGGCTCCCCACCCCCGCCGGGCGTCCCGCGATGCGGACCGCGCACCCACCGGCCTTTGGCGTTCGTACCCGTGCCGGTTAGCCTGTCGCTCCAAACTGACACGCGGGAGCTTGGACCGACCAGGCTGAGAGTGCGCATGTCGACCGTACGCCAGGCGAGTGACCGGCGGGCCGTCGAGGGGGCGCTGACCGCCGGAACCTGTCCGGGTAATGCCGGCGTAGGGAGTATCGGCCATGCCGCCTGCTTCGCCATCCTCCTCTCCGGGCGCGCCCGCGTCCGAGGATTTCCCCGCCCCCGCCGCGACCGCGCTGCTCGACCACCGGGTCGAGGCGCCGCTGGTCCTCGACACCGAGCCGCCGCGCACCCTGCGCTTCCGGGACCACTTCGCGCTCTGGATGAACCTCGGCGTCAGCCTGATCGGCTTCTCCACCGCCGCCACCGTGCTCGGCGCCAAGGGCAGCGAGCTGTCGCTGGCGGCCGCGGTGACCGCGATCGTGGCCGGTACGGCGGTCGGCACCGCGATGCTCGGCGTGGCCGCGCTGATCGGCGCCCGGACCGGCGCCCCGGCGATGGCCAACCTGCGCGGCCTGTTCGGCACCCGGCTGTCCTACCTGCCGACCGTGCTGAACATCGTCCAGTGCATCGGCTGGGGCGTGTTCGAGCTGCTGACCATCTCGGCGGGCGCGCAGACCGTCGCCCACACCACCGGCTACCGCTGGCTGTTCGTGCTGCTCGCGGGCGCGCTGACCACCGCGCTGACGATCTGGCCGCTGGGCTCGATCGCGGTGCTGCGCCGCTTCGTGGCCGGCGCGGTCGCGGTGGCGATGGTGTACTTCACCGTCCAGCTGGGCCGCCAGGGCGTGCCGGACCCGGGTGCTGGCAACTGGCACGGCTTCCTGGGCGCCACCGACGCGATGATCGCGGTGTCGATCTCCTTCGTGCCGATGGCCGCCGACTACACCCGGCACTCGCGCACCCCGCGCTCGGCGTTCTGGGGCAGCTTCTCCGGCTACACCGTCGCCCAGGTCTGGTGCTACGTGCTCGGTCTGATGGCGCTGCTGCAGTCCGACGGCGACCCGAACCGGATCTTCGACTCCTTCCTCGGCGTCTGGGCCGGCTGGCTGTTCCTGCTGGTGCTGGTGCTGCGCGAGACCGACCAGTCCTTCGCCAACGTCTACTCGACGGCGATGTCGCTGCAGAACCTGCTGCCGCGGGTGGACCGCCGGGTGCTGAGCGGCGGGATCGGCGTGCTGATCACCGTGCTGGCGCTGCGGATCGACCGGTTCACCGACACCTACAGCAACTTCCTCGGCCTGATCGGCTCGGTCTTCGTACCGCTGCTGGCGGTGCTGGCGGTGGACTACTTCTTCGGCGCCGGCCGGCACGGCTGGGACCTCTCCGAGCGGGCGCCGTCCCGCTGGCTGATGCTGCTGCCCTGGGTGCTGGGCTTCGCGGTCTACCAGTTCATCGCGCCGACCGCGGTCGCCGACTGGTGGGTGGACTTCTGGACCTCCGCCCAGGAGGCGCTGCACTTCACCCCGCAGCAGTGGACCTCCGCCTCGCTGTTCGCCTTCCTGGTGCCGGCGCTGGCCACCTGGGCGCTCACCCCGCTGACCCGCCGCACCGCGCGGGGCTGAGTCCCCGCCGGATCCCGCCGAGTCCCCGGAGGCGGAGCCGGCCCCGCAGGTTGGGACCGGCTTCGCCTCCGCGTCACCCGCGCCCCCTATCGTGGGGGCCGTGACCAGCCCAGACCTGCCCCCGGCGGCGGCGCGCACCGCGCCCTCCGTCCAGGTGATCGCCCACCGCGGTTCCTCCCACGCCCTGCCCGAGCACACCCTCGCGGCGTACCGGCGCGCGCTCGACGAGGGCGCGGACGCCGTCGAGTGCGACGTCCGGGTGACGGCCGACGGCCACCTGGTCTGCGTGCACGACCGCCGGATCGGCCGGGTCTCCGACGGCCGGGGCACCGTCTCCGCGATGACGCTGGCCGAGCTGGAGGCGTACGACTTCGGCGCCTGGAAGACCGGCCGGCCCAGCACCGACCCCGAGCTGCGCGGCGTGCTGCGACTGGAGCGGCTGCTGGAGCTGGTGGTGGACTGCGGCCGCCCGGTGGACCTGGCGATCGAGACCAAGCACCCGGTGCGCTTCCGCGGCCGGGTCGAGGCCGAGCTGCTGCGGGCCCTGGAGCGGTTCAAGATCGGCACCGTCCGGGAGGGCGACCGCCCGTCCGCCCGGATCATGAGCTTCTCCTCGATCGCGCTGAACCGGGTGGCCGCCGCCGCGCCCGACTACCGGCGGGTGTTCCTGATCGAACGGATGCTGCCGCTGCTCGGCCGGCTCCGCCCGGGGCAGCCGCTGCCGGGCGGGGCGCGGATCGCCGGCCCGGGCATCGAACTGATCAAGGCCAAGCCGCAGCTGGTGCCCCGGCTGCGCGAGCTGGGCCACGAGGTGCACGTGTGGACGGTGGACGAGCCGGCCGACGTCGAACTCTGCCTGGAGCTCGGGGTGTCCGCGATCATCACCAACAGGCCCGCCGAGGTACTGGCGCAGCTCGGGCGGTGATCCTCTTCCGGGAACACCGCCGTACCCGATCCCCCTGGTCGGCAATCAAACCTTCCGCGCACGGTATTGCCGGAATTCTTGCCTTCGGGCGACGGAGGGTGAGCACGGAATGACCTCTTGTCGACCCTGAGTCGCGCCGCTCGAAATGGGCTCGCGGGATCCTCCGCCGGTCGTTTCCGACGCATTACCAAGGGGCATCCATCCCTCGGCATACGCTGAAGGAGGTCCGGGGGTGGCGTTGATGGTGGCGCGTGAAGTGCCGACTTCATCGACCATGGCAGTGCCGCACGGCCCAGCGAGTGTCGGGGTCGCACGGCGCCGACTGCGTCGAGATCTGGGTGACCGGCAGATACCGGAACCGGTCATCGATGATGCTGTTCTGATCCTTTCCGAACTGTTGAGCAACGCCTGTCGATACGCCCGTCCGCTCGGCCCGCTGCCCGCCCTGGGCCGCGGCGCCCGGGCCGAGGTGGTGGACCAGGTGCTGGTCGGCGTCCCCTCCGGGACGCACCCGGCGCCGGGCGGCCGGGAGCACGAGGACGGTGCGGCCGAGCCGGACGGCGGCGTGCTGGTCCGCTGGCAGATGCACGCCGACGGCGTGCTCACCCTGGAGGTCACCGACGGCGGCGCGGCCACCCGGCCGCTGCCCGCCAGCCCCTCGCTGACCTCGCGCGGCGGCCGCGGCCTGGCCATCGTCGACCAGCTGGCCAGCGACTGGGGCGTCCGGGACGCGCCCGGCGAGGTGACGGTCTGGGCGGCGCTGCCCGCCCGTGCCCGGCACGCCCGGCGCACCGGGGGTGACACCGCCCGCAGCGCGTAGGGTCTGTCCGGCGGATCTCGGCGGATCAGCGCGCGGCGTTGGGCGCCCGTCTGGGCGTGCACCCGAGTCGTCCTCGTACTGGGCGCACTCGGGCGATTCGGGCGTGCGTCCAGGCGGGATGCCCGGCGTCGTGCGCCCGGCAAGATCCGCCGGACAGACCCTGGCCGGAGGACGGACACCCGGGCGCACGGCATCCGCCCCAGCGCGTTCCCGCGCGCCGGTGGAACGTCAGTAGGCTTCCCGGTGAAAAGGACCACCGTCCCCGGGAGAGCCGCAGCATGGGCAAGAAGGCCGCCAAGAAGGCGCCGCAGCGCCAGTCCACCACCGCCGTCACGGGCGAGATCCCCGTGGTCGGGGCCCGCGAGGACTGCCCTTGCGGCTCGGGCCGCCGCTACAAGGCCTGCCACGGCCGGGAGGCGTCGCACGCGGTGCAGGAGCTGGTGCACCGCCCGTTCGAGGGCCTGTCGGGCGAGGCGGACTGGGTCGCGCTGCGCGAGCTGGTGCCCGCCGCCACGGTGCCGCTGACGCTGGCCGCCGGGGTGGCCGGGACCGCCGAGGGCGACGTCCCGTCGGTGACCCTGGCCACCGTGCTGCCGCTGGCCTGGCCGGCCCTGCGCCGCGCGGACGGCTCGATCCTGCTGGGCCTGCAGACCCAGTCGTCCTCCGGCGACCTCAGCCGCGACCTCGCGGACGCCCTGGAGCTGGCCCTGGCCACCGAGCCGGGCAGCCCCGTCCCGGCCCGCCGGACCGTGCCGGGCGGCCGTCGCCTGCAGGACCTGCTGGACACCACCGCCGCGTTCGCGCCCACCGTGCACACCGGCTTCGAGTTCTGGCTGGAGGACGCCGAGACCGCCAGCGGCGAGGTCGCCGCCTCGCTGGAGCGGGCCAACGCCTCCGCCATCCCGACCGAGAAGCTCGCGAGCGTCGACGCCGCGTACTGGTGCGGCACCCCGGACAAGAACCACCTGCGCTGGGTGATGACCGTGCCCGAGGAGCAGCTGCTGGACGCGCTGGCCCGGCTGAACGCCGCCGGCGAGGCCTCGCTCGGCGCGGACACCCGCCTGGTCGGCTCCTTCCGCGCGCACGGCCTGACCGTCCCGGTGTGGGACCTCCCGCTCGCCATGACCGCCACCGACTGCGAGAAGCCGGCCGCCGAGTTCGGCGAGCGGCTCGCCGCCGTGCTCGCCGACCCGACCCCGCTGACCGCCGAGGAGCGGCGCGCCCGCGCCAACCTGGTGAACCGTCAGGTCACCTTGAACTAAAGCGCGCTGGATCCGGGTGATACGCGTCACATTGTCGCCGTGGAAGCGCAATTTCCGGGCCTGGAGGGCGTCTTGGAAATTGGCGCGAGCGCGGATCCTTGTTACTGTCTAAAGAGTCCGGTCGCTGGTGCATCCCCCGTCGCCAGCGGCCGGATCTTTTGTTTTCCGGAACGCCCCGCACCACCGGGCCCGGAGTCCGGCACGAACCGGCGATCAGTCAGTACGTCGAGCGCCCGCTGTCCAGCCGGACCGTCGCCTCCACCAACTCCCCCAGCAGCGGCCCGACCTGCGGCAACCAGACCCCGCCGGACACGGCCGGTCGCGGCGCCAGCACCCAGCGCACCCTCCCCCAGCCTCCGGCCGGGGGGACCCCGACGGCCCCGCCCCCCGGCGGCAGCGGCAGGAAGCCGCCCGGCCCGTGGTAGCGCAACGAGCCCGGCACCCAGGGGAGTTGGGCGAGCATCTCGCCCAGGGCGTCGAGCGAGTACGGGGCCACCAACAGCGCGTAGCGGCCCGGCATCGCGAGCACCGGGCCGAGCGGCAGACCCAGCGCGCCCAGGTAGACCAGCGCCCGCGCGCCGGCCGCCGCGGGCAGGCTGACCGCCGAGACCGCGGAACCGGTCGCGGCCAGCACCGGCGCGTCCGGGCTCTGCCGCTCCCACCACCAGCGGACCATCCGGGCGTCCGTGGTCGCGGCCAGCAGAGAGGGATCGTGCGGGTGGGCCCCGGGCACCGGGCAGTCCGGCTCCCCGCAGGAGCAGCGGCCGCCGCGCAGCACCGTGCCGGGCACCACCGGCCAGCGGTGTTCGACGGCGGCCGTCAGGGCCGCTTCCAGCCGGGCGGACGACTCCTGCGGTTCCTGCGACTCCTGCGACTCCCGCGACCGGCTCTTCGGGCTCTTCGGGTTCTCACGCATGGCGCTCGTTCCTTTCCCTGACCGCTCGGTTCGCTCCGCCCCACCGACGTCCGTCGGGACTCGCCACGCGGGCCCGCGACGGCACGGCCCCGGACGGCGCGAAAGCGGGGGCGGGCGGCATGGCGGACGGCGCGGCTACGACGTGGAGCACGGTGTGGAGCACGACATGAGAAGGGCCGCGCACTGGAACAGCCCTTGGAACGAGAATCCCGTATGCGACCGGATGGACGCCGCCCGGGCGCGCTTGGTTCCACCGTACGAGTGAGAGACTTCCGGCCAGCCCGGAACGCGGGCGGCGCGGACATACGATCCGGACGGCCGCCCGGTCCGTCCCATCCGTTCTGCCCGCTCCCGGCTCGCTCCATGCCTGCGGCCGCGACCGGCGCGCGCACGAACCGTGCACGCCCTCCGACCGGGTCGCTCCGATGTGGAACCGGCCACCGCGTCGTCCTGGATCTGGACATGCCCCGAATGGCCTGTGTAGAAGTGGTGGCATTGCTGTCGATCAATGACGAGTAGTAGCGAATCGAGGCGAAACGGGCCCTTTGGCCGTGCTCGCTCCACATCGGCCGTATCTGGGGGTTTCGCATGGCACGTAGCACCGCGTCAGGAGTGGCGGCATGACCAAGTCCCACCCGTCGACGTCCCACCCGTCGACGCCGACCGCAGAGCCGGGTGAACCCGGCTGCGCAGGCGGGCTCACCGTCCTCGACCCGCCCGGCCGGCCGGCCCCCGCCGACACCGCGGAGGGCACCACGGCCCCGTCCACCACGCTGCAGGACCGTTTGGCCGGACGTCTGTCCGATATCACCAGCCTGCACGAGCACACGGAACGGCTCGCCCGCGCCCGCGGCCTCACCGCCACCCTGGACGCCGTCCTCGCCTCCGGCGCCGACCTGCTCGGCGCCCGCCGCGGCGTCCTGGTCACCCTGCTGCCCGGCGGCGGCTCCGGCCAGCCCGTCGGCCTCGGCCTCGACCGGGCCAGCCTCGGCGCCCTGGAGACCGTCCCGACCGAACAGAGCCTGCTCGCCCGGCTGCTGCGCGAACAGGACCGGCCCGACCAGCTCCACTCCCGCGACCTCGCCGACGACCCGGACGTCGGCGGCCGGCTGCGCGAACTCGCCGTCCACCTCGGCCTCGGCGGCGCCTACGGCCTCCCGCTCGCCACCGCCGAGGACGGCCCGCTCGCCGCCGCCGTCTGGTTCTACGACCGGCCCGCCGAACCCACCGACTGCCAGCGCGAACTCGCCCGCCACTACAGCGAGATCGCCGCCCAGCTGCTCGCCAAGCAGCTGGAGGCCGACCGCACCCGGCGCACCACCGAGGCGCTGCGCCGCGGCCTGCTGCCCGACCACCTCCCCCAGGCCGCCGGACTGCGGCTCGCCGTCCGGCTCGTCTCGGCCGGCCTGGACCGCTCCAGTGGCAGCGACTGGTACGACGCCATCCCGCTGCCGGACGGCACCATCGGCCTCACCGTCGGCTCCGTCTCCGGCGACGGCCCCGGCGCCGGCCCCGGCTCCGCCCCCGGCGCGGCCGCCGCGATGGGCCGGGTCCGGGCCGCGCTGCGGGCGTACGCGGTGCTGGAGGGCGAGGACCCGGTCTCCGTCCTCGGCGACCTGGAACTGCTGCTCAAGACCACCGAGCCGACCCGCACCGCCACCGCCGTCTACGCCTGGGTCGACCCCCAGGAGCGCCGGATCACCCTGGCCGGCGCCGGGCACTGCCCGCCCGTCCTGGTCGGCCGGCAGGGTGCCGAGTTCGTCGAGACCTCGCTCTCCGCCCCGCTCGGCATGCTGGCCTGCTGGGAGGCCCCCGGGGTCGAGTTCACCGCCGAGCGCGGCGACACCCTGCTGCTCTACACCGAGGGCCTGGCCCGCCGGTGCGGCCCGACCCTGCACGCCGGCCAGGCCAACCTGCGCCGGGCCGCCGCCGACGCCCCGCGCGACGTGCGGATCGACCCGGACCGGCTCTGCGCCCACCTGCTGTCCGTCTGCCCCCTCCCGGACCGCGCCCCGGCCACCGACGACCTGATGCTGCTGGCCGCGCGCTTCGAGTAGGCGTACGAACCCCCGACGGGCGAGCGGCCGGGCGTCCGTACCATGGACGCACGGCCGCCCGCGCGTGTCGCGACCCGACACCTCCCCCGAGGGCGGCGGTACCACCCCCAAGGAGGCGTTGCACGTGACCGAGGACCGGACCCCCGCGGTGGCCGAGAACCCCGAGGCCGAGGGCGGCGAGGAGCCGCAGCAGTTCAAGGGCCGCAAGAACGGCCTCTACGGCGAGATCTCGGACGAGCTGTCCGCCTCGATGAAGTCCGGCTGGGCCGACACCGAGCTGCACGGCCTCGCCCCGATCGCCCAGGCCCGGTACGCCGCCGCCCGCCGCGCCGCGCTGTCCGCCGCCCACCCCGGCGTGCGCCTGGTCGTCCCGGCCGGCAACCTGCGGGTGCGCTCCAACGACACCGACTACAACTTCCGCGCCTCCAGCGAGTACGTGCACCTCACCGGCGACCAGACCGAGGACGCGGTGCTGGTCGGCGAGCCGACCGGCGACGCCGGCCACGAGTTCGCGCTGTACCTGCTGCCCCGCTCGGACCGCGAGAACGGCGAGTTCTGGCTGGACGGCTACGGCGAGCTGTGGGTCGGCCGCCGACACAGCCTGAGCGAGCAGGAGCAGCTGCTCGGCCTGCCCGCCCGCGACGTCCGCAAGGCCGCCGAGGAACTGGCCGAGCGCGCCAAGGACCCGGCCGTGCCGACCCGGATCGTCCGCGGCTACGACGCCGGCCTGGAGGCCGTGCTCGCCGACGTCCTGGACGCCGACGAGGACGCCGGGTTCAAGGAGTTCCTGAGCGGCCTGCGGCTGGTCAAGGACGAGTGGGAGATCGGCGAGCTGCGCGCCGCCTGCGACGCCACCGTCAACGGCTTCACCGACGTGGTCCGCGAGCTCGGCCAGGCCGTCGCCACCTCGGAGCGCTGGATCGAGGGCACCTTCTGGCGCCGCGCCCGGGTCGAGGGCAACGACGTCGGCTACGGCACCATCGCCGCGGCCGGCCCGCACGCCACCACCCTGCACTGGGTCCGCAACGACGGCGACGTGCGCCCCGGCGAGCTGCTGCTGCTGGACGCCGGCGTGGAGACCCACACCCTCTACACCGCCGACGTCACCCGCACCCTCCCGATCAACGGCACCTTCACCGAGCTGCAGCGGAAGATCTACGACGCGGTGTACGACGCCCAGGAGGCCGGCATCGCCGCGGTCAAGCCGGGCGCCCGCTTCCGCGACTTCCACGACGCCTCGCAGCGCGTGCTCGCCGAGCGGCTGCTCGCCTGGGGCCTGCTGGACGCCTCGGCGTACGACGTCGAGAAGGTCCTCGAACTCGGCCTGCAGCGCCGCTGGACCCTCCACGGCACCGGCCACATGCTCGGCCTGGACGTCCACGACTGCGCCCACTCCCGCCGCGAGGAGCACGTCGACGCCCTGCTGGTGCCCGGCATGGTGCTCACCGTCGAGCCCGGCCTGTACTTCCAGCAGGACGACCTGACCGTCCCGGAGGAGTACCGCGGCATCGGCGTCCGGATCGAGGACGACATCCTGGTCACCGCCGACGGCAACGAGAACCTCTCGGCCGGCCTGCCCCGCCGCTCGGCGGACGTCGAGGCCTGGATGGCCTCGCTGGCCTGAGCCGCTGACGCGCGAAGGGCCCGGCCTCCGTCCGTACGGGGGCCGGGCCCTTCTGCGCTACTTGGTGACGTTGACCGTGATGTCCTTCTCGCCGAGCAGGGTCATGGTGCTTCCGCTGTATGGGAGCATCACCTGGGCCTTCACCGGCATGCGCCCGGGGCCGTTCTTGGCACCCAGCGTCATCCGGTAGGTGACCTTCCTGCTCTGCCCCGGGCTCAGGGAGAAGACCGACCCGGGGTCGGCCACCGCATAGCCCATGTCGGTACCGGGTGACAGTCCCTTCTCCGTCCAGGTGCTGCCGTCCAGACGCTCGAGCTTGCCGTCGTTCGACGGGGCCACGAAGTCACTTGGCACCGAACCCGGGTAGACGTCGGTGATGACTAGCGGTTCGAGCCGGCTGTACGTGTTCTGGCTGGTGTTCCGGTAGGTCACCGAGAAGGTGACGACCGGGCCGCCCGCCGTCAGCTGCTGGCCATCCGCGAGGCCGTCGTAGCTGACCGCGATGTCGTTCTTGTTGGCGGCGGTCGGCGGGGGTTGGTGGCCACTCACATCCAGGCTGTTGACGATCGACTGCAAACCCGCCTGGTAGTCGTCCTTGAGACCTGCCGCCGAGACGAACACCTGGTCCTTGGGCAGGGCCCAGATCTGGACGGTGGAGGTGGAACTACCGCAGGTCACCTGCCATTGCGATTTGCGGGCGGCGCGACCGGCCACGGTGGGAGTGCTCTTCACCGGGCCAGAGGAGCTGAGCTCGTCACCGACCGGGGAGTGCGGATTGCCCCAGACCGGGCAGTAGGGCTGGTGGCCCCAGCCGCTGCCGGCGTCCAGGTCGGCCACCGCCGGCCAGGAATCCGATTCGGCGTCGAAAACCGTGAGGTCCACCCCGTACGGTCGACAGTCAGCGGCCCCGGCGCCCTGTGCCGCCCCAGGGCTCAGGACGCACAGGTGGTAGCTCGCCGGGTCGGCCGAGGCGACCCGCCACCCGGCCGGAATCCTCAGCTTCACACCGCGGAAGGTGTACGGCGTACCCGCTGAACCGGCCGGAGTGTTGATCGTGGTCGTGGTGGCGGGCGAGGCCGGGGTGTCGTCCGCGAGCGGCGCGTCCGTCTCCGGGGCCTCGGTCGGGGCGGTGTCGGCGGTCGGGGAGGCCGCCGCCGTGGCGGACGGGGTGGCCGTCGGGCTGGGGGACTCCGACACGCCGGCCGCCGGAGGCGGGGGGACGTCCTGCTTGGCGACCGGGGTGCCGTGGAGGGTGAGCACGCCGATGGCCAGGGAGGCGGCCAGGGCGAGGATCGGCACCGTGGTGAGGTACAGCGGGCGCAATCGGCGCAGACGGCCCTTCGGGGGGTCGGCCGGGCGCAGGTCGTGGGCGGTGATCAGGGAGGTACGGGCGTTCATCGCCTCGCGGAGCAGCCGTTCCGTGGGGGTCTCGGCCGGCCCGTCGCCGTCACCGCCGCCCGGGCGGGGGAACTCGTCGGTCATCGAACCTTCTCCAGGTGCTTTTCCAAGGCGTCCAGAGCCCGGCTGGCGGTGGACTTGACGGCACCCCGGGACAGCCCCAGGGTCTCGGCTATCTGCGCCTCCGACATGTCGGACCAGTAACGCAGCACCAGCACCTCACGCTGGCGGGAGGTCAACTCCTGCAGGGCCACCAGGACCCGCCGGTGCTCGTCGTTGAGCACCGCGTGGTCCTCGGCGGAAGGGGCGTCGGGCTCGTGCGGGGGCACGTACTCCCGGGCCGTCCTGCGGCGGCGCAGCATCGAGCGGGCGCCGTTGACCACCGAGGTCCGCAGGTACCCGAGCGCGTTGTCGAGGTCGTCCAGCTGCTCGCCGTGGCGCTGGTAGAGCTGGGTGAAGGCCTCCTGCACGACGTCCTCGGCGAGGTCCTGGTGGTCCACCAGCAGGACGGCCATCCGCACCAGGCCCAGCCGGTGGGCGTGGTACAGGTCGGTCAGGGTGGGCCGGTCCTCCGCGGGCTTTCGGCCGCCGCGCAGGAGCCGGAAGCCGGAGCGGCGCTGCGCCGCCTGCTGGTCGGTGGTGAGCGGGGAGTCCGGCTCGCCGGCCTCCTGCGCGCCGAACAGCGCGACGACCACTCCGCGGACTCCACGGACTCCACGGACTCCGCGGACTCCACGGGCGGAGACGCCACGGCTCCGCCGTGGCGCGGCGAACGGCCCGATGGCCATGGACATGTGCGGCTCTGCTTTCCCCCGGGACGGTGACGGCGTGTCCGCCGGACCGTCAGGCAACCTGATCAAGATCGTGATCGGGGAGATCCTCGCAGCCGCGTCCGACCCGGTTCCCTCCGCCCCCGTACTGATGGACGTGCGGCGTGGGTGGAGGTTGCGGGGGGATTCGAAGAAAGTTCCGGGGTGGCCTCGACGGCTACACTCACCGGGATTCCGCCACCCGTGAGCAGGGGGTCCGCATGGCCGAGCAGAACACCGGGGGCCCGGTGCCGCCCCGCCCGGTGGCCGTCACCATCGGCCGGCGACCGGAGCCCGTGCACGACGTCGCGGTGTACGCCTTCGAGGGCATGGCGCCGTTCGAGCTCGGTGTGGTGGTCGAGGTGTTCGGCCTGGCGCGGCCCGAGCTGAGCGGGCTGCTGGCCGCGCCCTGGTACGGGCTGAAGGTGTGCGCCGACCGGCCGGGGACGGCGCTGGACGCGGTGGGCGGCTTCGCGCTGACCGCCCGGCACGGGCTGGCCGAGCTCGCGGCGGCGGACACCGTCATCGTCCCCGGAGTGCGCAACGCCTTCGGCGGTGTGGGGGCATCTCCCGACCGCCAGACCGGGGGAGTGTCCCCCGGCCTGGTCGAGGCGCTGCGGACGGCGCACGAGCGCGGCGCCCGGATCGTGTCGATCTGCTCGGGCGCCTTCGCGCTGGCCGCCGCCGGGCTACTGGACGGCAAGGAGGCGACCACCCACTGGCGGTACGCCGAACTGCTCCAGCAGCGCTATCCGCGGGTGCGGGTCAACCCGGACGTGCTGTACGTGGACCACGGCGACGTGCTGACCAGCGCCGGCAGCGCGGCCGGCATCGACCTGTGCCTGCACCTGATCCGCCGGGACCACGGCGCGAAGGTCGCCAACAGCGTGGCCCGGCGCTTCGTGGTGGCGCCGCACCGGGACGGCGGGCAGGCCCAGTTCATCGAGGCGGCGGTCCGCCCGGTCGAGGAGGACGAGGACGGGATCGCCCGCAGCATGCAGTGGGCGCTGGACCACCTCGCCGACCCGCTGACCGTCTCCGTGCTGGCCCGGGCCGCCCGGATGTCGGACCGCTCCTACCTGCGGCACTTCACCGCCCGCAACGGCACCAGCCCGATGCGCTGGGTCGTCACCCAGCGCATCGCGGCCAGTCTGGCGCTGCTGGAGTCGCCGGAGGGGACGGTGGAGGAGATCGCCGCGGCGGTCGGCTTCGACAGCGCCGCGACCTTCCGCCACCACTTCGGCCGGGTGATGCGCACCTCTCCGACCGCGTACCGGCGCTCCTTCGGGCGCGGGGTGGCGTAGCGGCGCTCCGTGTTCCCGCGCCGGGCGCGGTGCCGCTACGCGTTCCCGCGACGGGTGGTACCGCTACGCGTTCTCGCGCCGGTCGGCGTTGGCGACGATGGCGTCGTGCAGCCACTGCGCCAGGCCGGGGGCGATTTCCTCGTAGGTGGTGGTCCAGCGCGGGTCCTCGACGTACAGGCAGGCAAGCCCGCGGTGGATGGTGAACGTGCAGTCGTAGAAGTTCCGGCAGATGTGCTGCCGGTGCGCCTCGGCGAGGTCCATGGCGACCGTGCCGTCGGCGGGCTCGCCGGCGGTGACGGCCGCGGCCAGGCGGGTGTTGAGCTCGGTCATCTCGCCCTGGATCCGCTGCCAGTCGGCCTTGCCGTAGCCGCCGGTGCGGCGCTGGGACTCGGCCCAGGCCTCGGTGTTGCCCCAGCGCTGCTCGGCTTCCTGCTCCCACTCCTCGCGGTAGCCCTCGCCGAAGATCTCGAACTTCTCCTCCGGGGTCAGCTGAATGCCCATCCTGCGTGCCTCCATGGCGTGTTCGACGGCTGTGGCGAGTTCCTGGAGGTGACTGATCCGGTCGGTCAGCAAGCGGTGCTGCCGCCGGAGGTGCTCGGTCGGGCTGACCGATTCGTCGTCCAGGATCGCCGCGATCTCCTCCAGGGGGAATCCGAGCTCGCGGTAGAACAGGATCTGCTGCAGCCGGTCGAGGTCGGCGTCCACGTACCGGCGGTAGCCGGCCCGGGTGCGGCCCGCGGGGGACAGCAGACCGATCTCGTCGTAGTGGTGCAGGGTGCGGACGGTCACCTTGGCGATCTTCGCCACGGCGCCGACCGGGTAGCCCTCGTCCTGGTTCATCCGGAACTCCTCCCTGGTGCTGACCACCAGCCTCGACTCTCACGCCGCGTGAGGGTCAAGCCGTACCGGCGGGAAGCGGGGGACCTGCCGTGCGGCCGGGGGCTCAGGCGTCGACCAGCTCCCGCTCGCTCCGCCGGGCGGCCCGGCGGCGCCCCTCCCCGCCGCCCCGGGCCGACGGCCGGGGCCGACGGGTCTTCTGGGTGGGCCAGAGCAGCACGTACGCGGCGGAGACCACCACGAAGGCGAGCCGGACGAAGCCACGGGCCGAGTCGGACGGCAGCAACAGCGTGCCGCCGTACAGCGCGGCCAGCGCGATCCAGCTCCACCACGGGACCAGCCGCTTCTGTCCGACCGCGTCCCAGAGCAGGGTGCCGAGCAGGATCGAGGCCGTGTAGTACGTGTAGACGCTCGGATCGAGCAGGATCCGGGCGTCCGCGCCGAGCAGCACGACGGCCGGCCAGCGGCCGCGCCAGACGGCCACGCAGCCGAGGCCGATGCCGAGCGCGAACTGGGTCGGGCGGTCCCACCAGGGGGTGGCCGGGTCGGTGACCCCGAACCAGCGCAGCGCCGAGGCGGGCTGGTTCGGGATGGTGAACTTGGCCGCCGCCATGGTGTCCAGGTTGCCCAGGTAGAACGGCAGCCAGGCGATCGCGACCAGCAGGCAGAACCACAGCGCGGTGCGCAGCCAGGCGGGCCTGGGCAGGGCCAGGAGCAGCGGGGCGAAGGCGATCGCCCAGGGCTTGGAATCCACCGCCAGCGCCAGGAAGACCGCGACCTGGACGGGCTTGCCGCGGGCCAGCGCGTGCGCGGCCAGGGTGGTGAAGAACAGGGCGAGGACGTCGTCCAGGTGCGCGAAGCGGACCGACACCTCGACCCACATCGGGATGAACGCCAGCCCGGCGATCAGCAGCCGCTGCTGGAGCCGACGGTGGTTGATGCCGGTGCCGAGGTAGTACAGGGCGGCGGTGCGGCCGATCAGCACCAGCATCACCAGGCCGAGCCCGGCGCTCGCCGCCTCCGCGACCAGCTGGCCGACGTGCGGCGAGAACGGGGCGGTGAGCCTGGCCGCGGCCAGGCTCACCGGGCCGATCTGCAACTCGGGATGGTGGGCGTAGAGCGAGAGGCCGCCGTCGGGCTGGCTGCTGAACAGCAGCTGCTCGCCCTGGCGCAGGTAGTGCCAGGAGAAGCCTCCGCTGGGCTCCACCAGGAAGAACCAGAGCACCGTCCACGCCGTCAGCAGCACGTGGTGCCGACGAAGCGGAAGGCCCGCGATCCGACCGGTCGCGGACTCGTAATCGGTGGTGGTCCGTGCCGTGCGTTCTCCCCGCACCTGTACCTCTCCCCGCCGTTCGGCCCCCTCCGGCCGGACATCCTATGTGACGGACGAGACCGGCCCGTGCCGCCCGGAGGTCCGTCCCAGGGGACGGCCGGGCGGCACGGGGAGCGCTCGGGAGGAGCGCCCGGGGGTCAGAGCCGGGTCAGCTCTGCTGGCCCGACTTGCGGCGACGCAGCACCACGAGGGTGCCGACACCGGCGACCAGGACGGCGCCGCCGGCGGCCGCGATCGCGGTGGTGTCGTCACCGCCACCGGTGGTGGCGAGGGTCTTGTCCGCACTGTCGGCGGCGGTCTTGGCCTTGGTGACGCCGGCCGGGGTGATCTTCGGCGGGGTGACCTTCGGGACGTCCACCGGGAAGTCGATCGGCTGCTGGACGTCGGTGCTGCTGCCGGACGGGGCCGGGGCGGTGGCCGCGCCGGAGCCGGAGTCGGTCGGGGAGGCGGACGGCGAGGCGGTGCCCGGGGCCGGAGTCGTCGGCGCCGGGGTGGTCGGGGCCGGGGTGGTCGGCGCGGTGGTGGGGCTCCCCGTCGCGGTGGACGTGGGCGTGGGCGACGCGGTGGCGGTCGGGCTCGGCTTGCCGGTCTTGGTCGGGGTGGGGGTCGGGCTGGGCTTGCCCCCGCCTCCGGCCTTGATGGTGAAGCCGGCGCCCTTGATCCCGTCGCAGCTGAAGTGGCCGTTGTCGGACTCGTCGTCGGCGTTGGCCGAGAAGACCACCGGCACGACGCCGGCCTTGCCCAGCGGGGTGTCCTTGGTGAAGGAGACCCGGACGTCGATGTCGATCCGCTTGCCCGGGGCGAGGTAGAGCAGCGCGTCGTCGGCGGGGCCGCCGTCGTTCACGCCACCGAGCAGCATCAGCACGGCGCTGTCGTCGCCGTCACCGCCGCCGGGCGCGATCGAGCCGGTCCGCCAGGTGCCGCCGCCGGGCAGGCCGGCCGGCAGCTGGTACTCGACCTTGAGGTCCTTCGCCTTGAGCGTGCCGGCCTTGTTCTTGAATTTCAGCAGCGGGAAGGCGACGAAGTCGTTCTTGGTCGAGTTCTGGATCCGGTAGGAGAAGACGCGGG
Source organism: Kitasatospora sp. NPDC127060 (assembly GCF_042724935.1). Lineage (NCBI taxonomy): Bacteria > Bacillati > Actinomycetota > Actinomycetes > Kitasatosporales > Streptomycetaceae > Kitasatospora > Kitasatospora sp. NPDC127060. The sequence continues at coordinate 65,957 of NZ_JBHXEG010000027.1, read as the reverse complement.
CGTCACCGCCGGCGACGAAGGTGTCCGGGACGCCCCGCACCGAGAGGTCGAGGCTCTGGTGCTTCGCCTGCTCAGCCTGGGCGACGGCGGACGGGGAGGCGGCGGACGGGGCGCCGGTGGAGCCGACGGCCATGGCGCCCTGGGCGCCGGTGAGCACCAGCGAGGAGGTGAGCGCGGCGACGCCGGCCAGGGCAAGACTGCGACGTATGAACAAGAAGACCTCACGGAAGTGTCCGGGCGAGGCCCGGGGCGCGAGGGGCGGCCGTGGACGCCGCGAACCCCCGCGAAGCTGAAAGTCCGACGGAGAGTACCGAACGATCCAGCCACTTCGGAAGGCAGGTGCCAGGTTGTGACGTACAGGCAGAGCGGACGCGCCCGAATCGCCCAACTCCGTCCGGTGGTAGGGCTTTTGCGCCGCGTCGGGGATGACCACAGGGTGACGGGTACACGTCCGGGAGGACGGTACCGGATGGCTCCGGGTGGCCGGAATGCGTCGGTCGGCCGGCGCGGGGGGAGCCGACCCGCCGGGCCGGTGGGGTCGGCTCGGTCCGATCCGGTCGGGTCGGGGCGGGTCGGGTCGGGTCGGGTCGGGTCGGGGCGGGGCGGCCGGACCGGTCGGACCGGTCAGCCCGGTCAGCCCGCGAAGAAGGACTTGGCCTCGATCAGCGCCTGCTCGTCGCGCAGGACGTCCCCCGGGCGGGTGCCGTTGCCGATCAGCGCACCGCCCCAGCGCATCCCCATGTACTCGGCGATCAGCTTCAGCGTGCCGAGCAGCGGCTCGGCCTTGTCCGCCGGGCCGGCCAGGACGGTCACGTCCCACAGCGTGTGCCCGCTCATCCCGGCGCGGAAGTCCACCCCGGGCACCCGGAACCAGGCCGACCAGTAGTCGAGGTAGAGCTTGGCGCTGGTCGGCATCGTGTACCAGTACAGCGGCGCGACGAAGACCAGGTCGGTGGCGGCCAGGGTGGCCTCAAGCAGGGTCCGTTCGTGGCCGACCGGCTCCGGGTAGCGGCCGTCACCGGTGTGCCGCAGGTCCTGGAAGGGTGGCAGCGGGTGGTCGTCGAGCCGCAGCCAGCGCTGCTCCGCGCCTTCGGGCAGGCTCGACTCGGCGGCCAGCCGGGCGAGTTGCTCGGTGTTGCCGCCGACCCGCGAGCCGGCGTCGAGGAACAGGAAACGGCGTGGCGCCTCGGCGCCGGACGACTGGTCGGTCATCGGTACTCCCCCGGTCGGGTACTGCGGACAGACGTGCGAGCACCCGCCGTGCGCCGGGTATTCCGCGCCCGCGCCCGACCAGAGGTCGTACGCGCCGGTCCGGGTTCCGGCCGGTCCGGGCTCCATCCGGTCAGAGTTCCGTCCGGTCAGGAGGTCAGCCGCTCCGGGCTCCATCCGGTCAGAGTTCCGTCCGGTCAGGAGGACGGCTGCTCCGGCAGTCCGGCCCGGCGGCGGGCGACCTCGGCGACGGCGGCCCAGTCCTTGTCCCCGTCGCCGTGCGCCAGCGCGTCCAGGAAGGCGTCCCGCAGGATGCCGCCGAACGGCAGCGGGACATGGCGCGCGGCCCCGGCGTCCAGGGCCAGGCCGACGTCCTTGAGGCCGAGCGGCAACCGGAACCCGGCCGGCTCGTAGCGCCGTTCGGCCACCATCGAGCCGTAGCCGGAGTAGACCGGTCCGGGGAAGAGCGTGCCGGCGAGCATCTCCACCAGGTCGGTGGGTCGTACGCCGTGGGACTCGGCCAGGCTGCAAGCCTCGGCCATCGACTCGATCGCGCAGGCCAGCAGGAAGTTGGTGCTGATCTTGGCGGTGTTGGCCTGCCGGGGGTGGTCACCGAAGTGCCAGGTGCGGTCGCCCATCGCGGCGAACAGCGGCCCGGCCCGGTCCAGCAGCTCGGGCGCGCCCGCGACCAGGATGTTGAGCTTTCCCGCCGCCGCGACCGGCGGCCGGCCGAGGACGGGCGCGGCGACGTAGCCGATGCCGTGCTCGACGTGCAGCTCCTCGGCACGCTCGGCCAGCGCGAGCGAGACGGTGGCCATGTTGACGTGCAGGGTCGCCTTCGCACCCGCCAGCAGTTCCGGGTCCAGCAACAGCCGTTCGACCGCCTGGTCGTTGGCCAGCATGGAGACCACCGTGTCGGCGGCGAACACCTCGGCGAGCGAACCCGCCGCCTCGGCGCCCTGGGCCACCAGGGCGGCCACCGGCTCCGGCGAGCGGTTCCAGACCCGTACGGCGTGGCCGGCCCGCAGCAGGCTGCCGGCCATGCCCTGCCCCATCGCACCCAGCCCCACGAAACCGACCGTCGACCCGCTCATCCGCGCACTCCCGTCGCCGCAGCCATCCGTACGTACGTTGGTTCGTCCGAGCCGACTGTACGTCAGGGGAGGTGCGGGTCCGGGAGCGCGCTGCGGCCGCTTCCGACCTGCGGACGGATCCGGACTGCGCGTGGATCCGGGCTGCGCGCGGTGCGGGCTGCGGGCGGTCCGGCGGTCTAGGCGACCCGGGCCGGGCGGCGGATCCGGCTCGCGGCGGCCCCGCGCTCCAGCTCGGTGACCACCCGGTGGCGGAGCAGCTCGTACTGGGCCTGGAGCCGGCCGGGGCGGGCCGGGCGGGCGACCGGGCGGCCGGGGCCGACCAGCTCCCTCGGGCCGAACTGCTCACGGGTGAGGTCGATCTCGAAGCCGGTGGCGAAGCGGTTCCACCAGTGGAGGTCCGTCCGGACCCCGTCGACGTGGACCTCGCCCATCATCAGCTCGCCGCCGAGCAGGTCGTGCACCACCATGGCCGTCACACCGCACTGGCCGCGGGCGGGATTGTCGGGACGCCACTGGGCCAGGTCCTCGGGCGCACAGGTGTCCAGCCCCCAGGAGGAGCGGATCGCACGTTCGATGTCGTTGAGGGTCCACGCCGTCATACCGGGAAGCCTGCCACGCGGCACTGACAACGACACCGGCTTTTCAAAGGGTCATCGCTTGTTCTGCGGCGACCCTTCCCTTGTTCACCCGAACGAGGACACCGTGGGCCGTCGACCCGGAGGGCACAGCCGCTGGTGGGGACGGGAGTCCGCCCGAGGACGGCCGGACGGCGCGTCCGGCCGGTCGGCCCTGGGGCGGGTCCTGGAACTCCCGCCCGCGGGCCGACCGGCCGGGGTGCGTCACTTCGCCAGTGCGGCGACGCCGGCCTGCGCGAACTGCTCGTCCAGGTCGCCGCTGGGCGCGCCCGCCACACCGATCGCCGCCACCGGGGCGCCCTTGGACTGCACCGGGGCGCCGCCGGCCAGGAACAACGTGCCCGGGATGTCCTTCAGGTTCGGGGCCTGGGCCAGCCGCTTGGCCAGCTCCGAGGTCGGGGCGTTCCAGGAGACCGCCGTGAAGGCCTTGCGCTCGGCCGACTCCGGGGCCTGCGGGCCGGCGCCGTCGCCCTTGAGCAGGACGCGGGTGACGCCGTCCCGGTCGACCACGGCGACCGAGACGTGCTGGCCCGCCTTGGTGGCCGCCTCCAGGGCGGCCTGGGCGGCGCGGGTGGCGGCGTCGATGGTCAGTCCGGTGCTCTGGGCGAGGTCCTTGTTCTGCGGGTCGGCCTTCACCGCGGCCGGCGCGGCCGGGGTCTCGGCGGGCTCGGCGCTGGCCGAGACGGCGCCCACGCCGGCGGCGGCGAGCGCGGCGACGGCGACGGTGCCGGTCAGCACCCGGGTGCGCACGGAGGTCTTCTTCATGGTCCAGCTCCTCAACTCAACGTGATCGCGGGGTTCTGCGGGGTTCTGCGGGGTTCGGCGGTGCCCTGCGGGACTCTGCGGGGCATTGCGCGGTCCTGCGGGGTTCGCGGGGATCTAGGAGGTCCTGCGGGGTTCGCGGGGCCCGCAGCGGTCCGGGGCCGGGCGGCGGGGGGACCGCCCGGCTCTGCTTCGATCCTCCGGCCGGACCGGGGCGCGCGGCATCGACGGTCCGGTGCGACCGTCCGGGCATGATGGGGGACGCCGCCGTCAACCGATCGGCTGATGCGGGACCGGGCCGGACGGGTCACCATCGAGGGATCGGCGCAGGTCAGTGGGCCGATCGCGGCCGGCGCCGCCGAGCGGCCGACCGAGCACCGTGCCGAGCCCGTAGCGCCAGGAGCCACCCGTGCAGCAGCCCCGTCCGTCCACCGGTCGGCCCCTGGGCGGGCGCGACGCCGGGGACCCGGACGCCGGCCGGCTGGCGCTGCTGCTGGACTCCGCCTTCCTGCTGCTGCTCGCCGCGGCGCTCAGCCGCTACCTCACCCACCACGGCGGCAGCCCCGGGATCCCCTGGGTGCTCGGGCTGAGCGCCGTGCTGGCCGTCGCCCAGCCGGCCGCCTCCTGGCTCGACCACCGCTGCCCGGCCGCCCCGGGCCGTCCGCGCCGGTGGCCGCTGGCGCTGGTGGTCGCGCTCTGGGTGGTGCTGGTGCTGCTGGCGCCGAGTTTCGCCTGGTGCGCCGTCCCGCTGATCTACACCGCGCTGCGGGCGCTGCCCGCCGGGGCGGCGATCCCGCTGGTGGCGGCCCTGACGCTGCTGGTGGTGATCGCCGAAATCCGGCTGCCCGGCGGCGCGGACGCCACCCTCGTCCTGCTGCCGCCCGCGGTGGCCGCGCTGGCCACCGGGGTCTTCCTGTTCATGGCCCGGCAGGCCGCCCGACAGCGGGCGCTGATCGCCGACCTGGTTCGCACCCGGCGCGAACTCGCCGCCACCGAACGGCGGGAGGGCACCCTCGCCGAGCGCGAGCGGCTGGCGATGGAGATCCACGACACCTTGGCGCAGGGGCTGTCCAGCCAGCAGATGCTGCTGCAGGCCGCCGACCGCACCTGGGAGGCCGACCCGGCGACCGCCCGTACCCACGTCCGCACCGCCGCCGCGGTCGCCGCCCGCAACCTCGCCGAGGCCCGCCGTTTCGTCCACGACCTCGCCCCGGCCGAGCTGGCCGACGGCGGCACCGTGGAGCGGGCGTTGCGGGCGCTGGCCGAGCGGGAGTCCGCCGAGAGCGGGCTGCCGGTCCGCTTCCACCTGGACGGCGCGCCCGTCCCGCTGCCCGCGGCCGCGCAGTCGGCGCTGCTGCGGATCGCCCAGGGCGCGCTGGCCAATGTCCGGGAGCACGCCGGGGCCTCGGCGGCCGCGATCACGCTGTCCTTCCTGGGCGACCAGGCCGTCCTGGACATCGCCGACGACGGGCAGGGCTTCGACCCTGCCGCGGGCGAACGGCGCACCGCCGGCGGCGCCCGCGGGTACGGGCTGTCCGCCATGCGCGCCCGGCTGCGGCAGCTGGGTGGCACGCTGACCGTGGAGAGCGCCCCCGGCGAGGGCACCGTCGTCTCCGCCGCGATCCCCCTGGAGCACCGATCGGAGCACCGATGAACGCGATCCCCGTCCGGTTGCTGGTCTGCGACGACCACGCGGTGGTCCGGGCGGGCCTGTTGGCGCTGCTCGCCAGCGCGGGCGACATCGAGGTGGTCGGCGAGGCGAGCACCGGGGAGGAGGCGGTCGCGCTGGCCGCCGAGCTGACGCCGCAGGTCGTGCTGATGGACCTCCAGCTCGGCGACGGCATCGACGGCGTGGAGGCCACCCGGCGGATCACCGCCGCCCCGGGCGGCCCGCACGTCCTGGTACTCACCACCTACGACACCGACGCCGACATCACCCGGGCCATCGCCGCGGGCGCCACCGGCTACCTGCTGAAGGCCGAACGGCCGGAGGAACTGTTCGCCGCCGTCCACGCGGCCGCGCAGGGCCGGACGGTGCTCTCGCCACCGGTCGCCTCCCGGGTGATGGCGCAGATGCGGGCGCCCTCGCCGCAGCTCACCGAGCGGGAGCAGGACATCCTCGAACAGCTGGCGCAGGGGCTGGGCAACCGGGAGATCGCCAGGGCGCTGTTCATCAGCGAGGCGACGGTGAAGACCCACCTGGGGCGGATCTACGACAAGTTGGGCGTGGACACCCGGGCGGGCGCGGTGGCGGTGGCCAAGGAGCGCCGACTGCTGCGCTGAGCGCCGAGCGCGCCCTCCGGAACGGCGCACCGGCCGGGACCGGGCACCCTCCGGACCGGCCACCATCCGGAATTGACGGGTCCGTCACTGCGCTGGGCACTCGCGCGGTGTCACTCCGTGCTGTCATCATGCATGGAATGTCGGATTCCAGGTCGGGCGTCCCTCGCGCCCGGCGCGTGCGGCACGACCGCAGGGCATCCTGACGAACCCACAACTGCCTGGTGGGACGCCCATCACACCGGCCCGACCGGATCGTCATGATTGTGGATTTTTCGTGGATCCCACTATTGACAAACCAACCATGCGGTTTGTTAGCGTGAGATCAACGACGTCCCCGGGGGTGGGGGCTCGCCGGGGTCTGTGCGGACGCTCTCGCCGGAGGGTGGTGCCAGGGGGGACGGCGGGGCTGCCGGAGGGTGTCGGGGGGAGCGGCAGCGCCGAAGCCGCGCGACGAGGCGGCGTGGAGCGGGTCCGGGGGGACTCGCTCCACGCCTCCCCCGGAACCGCTCCCCTCCCGGTCAGACCAGCGCGCTCCAATAGGCGCAGTGCACATGGGGCAGCGGCGCGGGGTCGGGCTCGCCGGCCCCCGGCAGCCGGGGGATCCGCTCCGAACAGGCCACCCCGAGCAGACTCGCGGTCAGCCGGATGTCACCGAACTCACCGAAGCACAGCACCAGCCGAGAACCCTCCGGCGTGCTGGCGGCCACCCCGGGGCGGTCCTGCCCGGCGTTCAGCGAGGTGATGGTCCACCCGCGCCGCCGCCACTGCCGCTCCACCACGTCCGCCAACTCCCGCCGCCGGCCCGGTGATACGACGGTGAGCAGGTCTCGCCCCCGGGTGACGTACCAGAGCACCTCGGGCCCGCTCCGCCCCGGGGCGGCCAGCCGGATCCCGGCCCGCGGCACCGTCTCCTGCCAGGCCGGGGCCGGCCGGACGGCGTCCATGGTGTCCTGGAGCAGGGTCTCGCAGCGCTCCGCCGCATCGAGTTGACCGACCGTCACATCCGGGGCCAGCACCGGCCACCAGTCCGGCGCGGCCGACGCGCCGCCGCGAAAGCCGTCCGGGCATCCGAGGTTCAGTTCGGCACCACCTGACTGCACAGGGCCCTCCGTACTCCTCCCGGTGTTCAACCCGGGCAGGCATTCCGTCACTGCTTGGACGGTGGCCGGGCACCGACAGTTCCGCAAGTGGCCGACCCCGGATCGCACTGGGCGGTGCAGTCGAACCGCCGATCCGCACCGTGTCGCTTCCTTCTCCTGCCGCCGGGGCCCGCCAAGGACCGCCGGGGCCTCACCCGCGACGCGGCACGTTGGCACCTCCGACGACAAGATCGGACCGGGCGGCCACAAGGTCCCGAAACGGGAGGGCTGGGATCGTCACGTGGCGGAGGGCCTGAAGCACTGGGCTCGCGCACCGGTGGGGGCCCGATGCGGCCCGATGGGCCACCCGCGGACAGTGCCGACGAGTCCTGCTGGTCATCCGCAACGTGCCCGCGGCGACGCGGCTGCTCGATGTACGGCCGCTGTTCCGTGACGATCTGCGCATCCAGGCGTTGGCCACCTGCACCGGATCGTCCCCCTTCCAGTCCGGCGTAACGAAGTTGCTCGCGGAGACGGGCGTTCCGGTCCTGCCCTGGGAGCAAGCGCTCCTGACTCCCGTGGACCTGGCCGTATCGGCCAGCTTCATCGGTCAACTCGCCTATATCAAGGGTAAGTTGACGGTTCTCTCGCATGGAGTCGGATACAATAAGAAGCTGGCCACGCCGGACGCCGGACGCCGGACGCCGGACGCCGGACGCCGGACGCCGGACGCCGGACGCCGGACGCCGGACGCCGGACGCCGGACGCCGGACGCCGCGCCTGGGCTCGGCCCCGAGTGGATCCTCTCCGACGAAGGCACCCCGATCGCGGATGCCATGGTCTTCTCCCACCCCGAGCAGATCAGTCGGCTGACCCCGGGCAGCTTGCTCCGGACAACGCGAAAGCCGCAGGTCAGATGACCTACGGCTTTCGACATGGAGCGGGCGACGAGAATCGAACTCGCGCTCTAAGCTTGGGAAGCTCATGTTCTACCATTAAACTACGCCCGCCTGATGAGCTGTCAGAGACCGCTCGATCCAGTGCCACTGTACCCCATCCGTGACCGTGGTTGCACGGCCGGTCCGAGGCCGTGGCGGAGCCGGGTGGGGGTGGGCGGGGGGCGTACTGTTTGGGCCGCGTGTGAGTGCTCCGGTGGGTGTGGGGTCGGGGCGGCGAGCCATGGTGTGGAATGTCCGGAACATCCCCTAATGTGACGCTGTCCCGGGGCCTGGCCGCCGGGGCGCGATGAGTACGGGTGAGTACTGGGTTAGGGATGGGAAGGGGATCGATGGAGCAGCGCGCCGTCGTTCGTTGTGCCGAGGGGCACCTGTTCAGCACCACCACGTTCCCGATGCAGAACCTCGGTCCCGGGCGGCTCGGGCCCGGACGGTTGATCCGCTGTCCGCAGTGCGGACGGCTCCGGAGCTCGGTGCTGGCCGACGTGCGGAAGCTGTCGACGGCCCAACTGGCGCAGGCGATGCGGCTGGAGGCCGCTGAGTTCCTGGCCTGACGGCCGGCGGGAGGACACCTGGGGCCCCGGACGGATTCGTCCGGGGCCCCGTCGTGCACGTAACCTCGAAGCGTGCTGCTCTCTGACAAGGACATCCGGACCGAAATCGACCTGGGCCGGGTCGTCGTCGACCCCTTCGACCCGGCGATGATCCAGCCGTCGAGCATCGACGTGCGCCTCGACCGCTTCTTCCGCGTGTTCGAGAACCACAAGTACCCGCACATCGACCCCTCCGAGGAGCAGCCGGACCTGACCCGGCTGGTCGAGCCGGACGGCGACGAGGCGTTCATCCTGCACCCCGGCGAGTTCGTACTGGCCTCGACGTACGAGGTCATCACGCTGCCCGAGGACGTGGCCTCCCGCCTGGAGGGCAAGTCGAGCCTGGGCCGGCTGGGCCTGCTCACCCACTCCACCGCGGGCTTCATCGACCCCGGTTTCAGCGGCCACGTGACGCTGGAGCTGTCGAACGTCGCGACGCTGCCGATCAAGCTCTACCCGGGGATGAAGATCGGGCAGCTGTGCCTGTTCCGGCTCTCCTCGCCGTCGGAGCACCCGTACGGCTCCGCGCGCTACGGCTCGCGCTACCAGGGCCAGCGCGGTCCGACGCCGTCCCGCTCGTACCTGAACTTCCACCGCAGCGAGGTCTGACCGCACCACGGCGGAGTGCACGCACGGCGGGCGGCCGTCCCTCTTCCGAGGGGTCGGCCGCCCGTGGCGTTTCCGGGACTCGCGCGGGGTGTCAGGCCCGCCTGGGGGTCAGGCCCGCTTGGGGCTGGTGACCGCGACCAGCTCGGCACCGTCCTCGGACAGCCGCAGCTCGGTGCGCAGCTCGGCGAGCTCGCCCAGGTGGTGCAGGTGGGTGCCGCCGCAGAAGATCCGCGCGCCGCCCTCGGGCAGCTCGCAGTGCCACTGGCGGCGGGCGGTCAGCTCGGGGCCGGGGACCTCGATCCGGACCGGGGCGTCGGCCGCGACCCAGGCGGCGAGCCGGGCGTTGACGGCCTCGGTGAGGGCGGGCAGGGCGTCGGCGAGGGCGGGGAACTCCTCGGTGGCGTCGACGGTGAAGCCCTTCTTCTTCAGCGACTTGCCGAGCCGGTAGGTGTCCGTGCTTGCCTCGGTGTCCATCACCGAGCTCGCCATCGCGAGGCTGTCGAAGTCGGGGTTGCCGAAGGCGTCGGAGCGGCCCGGGTCCTTGCGCCAGCGCGGGGCGAGCGCGGCGTTGAGGGCGAGGGCGAGCAGGTGGCAGCCGCTGTGCGAGGCGCTCAGGGCGGCCCGGCGTCCGGCATCGACGGTGAGCAGGGCGGTGCGGCCGGTGAGGTCGCCGGGGTCGGCGGCGAGGACGTGCAGCACCAGCCAGGACCACTCCTCGTCCCCGCGCTTGACCGGGATCTCGGCGCCGACCAGCGGCGCGCCACCGTCCGGGCCGACCGCGCCGGTGAGGCAGTCCAGCACGGCCAGTTCGGTGCCGTCGACCGTCAGGGTGCCGTGGTCGGCCGGCTGGTCGGGCCAGGTGTGGTCGAGCGGGTGGAACGGGGTGGCCGCGGTCACCACCGCGTAGCGACCGTCCGCCAGCGGGTGCACCGCCAGCACCGGCGACTCTCCGGTCACCGCCCCGGCCGGGAAGCTGACGTGGGTGGTGGGGAGGGTCATGGCTGGCTCCGGCGCTGGTGGAGGACGGGGGTGGGCGGGCCCGGGCCTTCCGGCCGGATCCGCCCACCATTCTGCCTGCCGGCCCCCGGCCCCGGTCCGGGAGCCCGGTCAGCCCGGTCAGCCCGGGGTCGAAAACCCGATCAGCCCGGCGCGCGCAGCTTGATCAGCTTGATCAGCCCAGTGTCGGAAGCTTGATCAGCACCAGCAGCGCCAGCAGTTGCACCGCCGAGGCGGCCGCCGCCTTGCCCCAGGGCAGGTCGTGCACCCGCCGGACCATGCAGGTCAGCAGGTACGCGCAGAGCCCCCAGGTGGCCCAGCCGACCAGCTGGACGACCATGCTGCCGGAGGGCAGCACCAGGTCGAGCAGCAGCCGGGGAGCGTCAGTCAGCCAGCCGATCAGCGCGGCCAGCCCGACCGTGGACTTCCACGGGCCGTCGCCGCCGAGCTGGCGGGCCAGCGCGTAGGTGACCGCGCCGAAGACCGCGCCGGCCACGGTGAACCCGACGGCGGCGGCGAACAGGCCGGTCAGGGCCACCGAGAAGGTCGAGTTGACGATGTCGTCGTGGGTCAGCCCGATGCCGAGCACCGCGAGCACGCCGTACGTCAGCGAGACGGTGAGGGCGGGCAGCCAGACCTGGTGGTCCCGGGTGCGGTCGAAGATCGCGGTCGGGGTGCGGAAGATGCCGACGAACAGCTCGCGCCACTGCGGCCGCGGCCCGCTGACGTGCGGGGCGGACTGGCCGCCGGCGCGGTAGACGGTGACGTTGTCCTGGCCGTACGGGGGCTGTTGGTCCGGGCCGCCGCCGTACGCGGGCGGGGGCTGCTGGCCGTACGGCGGGTGCTGCCCGTACCCGCCGTCGTCGTAGTGGCCCGGGCCCGGGGGTTGTCCGTACCGGCCGTAGCCGTGGTCCTGGCCGTGGTCCTGACCGTGCTGCGGGCCGTACGGCGGCTGCTGGCCGTACGGGTCGCCACCCTGGTACGGGTCGCCGACCGGGAAGGCCTGGGTGTTGCCGGGCCGGTCGGCCCGGTACGGGTCGTACCCGTCGCCGACGGTGCCTCCGGGCCCGCCGGGGCCACCGGGTGCCCCCGGCCCGGCGGCCGCCACCGTCGGGTGCGCGGACGTGAAGTACTCCGGCCCGTCCACGGGCCCGTCCGTCCGCCCGTACCCCCCGGGCGCCCCCGCCGGCGGCGGCGGAGGAGGGGCCGGCCATCCGCCGTGCGGACGGTCGGCGCCCTGACCGCTGTCGTATCGATTACCAGCCACGCTCCGAAGGTACCCGTCCGGCCCAGTGCGCGTCGGCCCCGGACGAAGCCGGGGCCGGTTTGCAGCGAGCCTGAGACGAACGGGTCCGAAACCCGCCTGCGCGGCCGTCCGCGCCGGACGGGTCCTAGCGCTGGGCGCTGACCGACGGCCCGTGCACCGCGGCGGCCGCGGTGGTGCCGGCCGGGCAGCCGCCCGGGCCGGCCGTGGTGCGGACGGCGCCGACCGGCAGCAGGGTGCCGCAGGCGATCCGGATGCCGTTGGGCAGCTCGTTGTCGGACTCCACGATCGCGCCGTCGCCGATCACCGCGCCGTCCAGCGCCGAGCGGTCGCCGACGGTGGCGTAGGCGCCCACGATCGAGTCCTTCACCAGGGTGTCCGGGCCGATCAGCGCGCCGGGCAGGATCACGCTGCCCTCGACGATGGCGCCGGCCTCGACCACCGCGTCGGCGGAGACCACGGTGCCTCCGCTGAGCACCGCGCCGGGGTGGACGGTGGCGCCGGGCAGCAGCAGGGCGTCGCCGGTCGGGCCGGGGACGGCCGGGGAGTCGACCTTGCCGAGGACCAGGTCGGCCGAGCCGCGGACGAACGCGCCCGGGGTGCCGAGGTCCAGCCAGTACGAGGTGTCGACGACGCCGCGCAGCAGGGCGCCGGTGGCCAGCAGCTCGGGGAAGGTCTCGCGCTCGACGGAGACCTCCCGGCCGGCCGGGATGCGGTCGATGACGGACCGGGTGAAGACGTAGCAGCCGGCGTTGATCTGGTCGGTGACGATCTGCTCCGGCGTCTCCGGCTTCTCCAGGAACTCCAGCACCCGGCCGTCGGCGTCGGTGGGGACGAGGCCGAAGGCCCGCGGGTCCTCCACCCGGGTGAGGTGCAGCGTGACGTCGGCCCCGGCGGCCACGTGGCCGTCCCGCAGGGCGGCGATGTCGAGGCCGGAGAGGATGTCCCCGTTGAAGACCAGGACCGGTTCGTCCGGTCCGCAGGTCAGCCCGGAGGCGGCGTTGCGGATGGCCCCGCCGGTGCCCAGCGGCTCGCGCTCGGTCAGGTAGACCAGTTCGATCCCGTACGGGGTGCCGTCCTGGAAGTGGTCCTCGAACACCTCGGCCAGGTAGGACGTGGCCAGCACCACCCGGGTGACGCCGGCGGCGGCCGCGCGGGCCAGCTGGTGCGCGATGAACGGAACACCGGCAACCGGCAGCATCGGCTTGGGAGTGTGGGTGGTCAGCGGACGCAGTCGCGTGCCCTTACCACCGACGAGCATGATCGCCTCGGTCATGGTCTGCGCTGTTCCCCTTGTGGTCTCTGCGGCCCGGCCCGGCGGGCCGATACCTCCGTCGGTGGTCTGGTCCCGTCCTGGAACGGGTCGACCGGCTCTCGCCGGTCCGGCGCCTACTGTATTTCCTTCCGACCGAATGCCCGTCCGGCGGTCGTGCGATCAGCGTCACTCGCCGTCCGCCCGCCGTACCGCCGGCCGTCGCCCGGGGCACCGAAAAGCCCGGCCCGGCGGGCGCGTTGGCGGCGTCCACCGGGCCGGGCGGTTGTTGCAGAACTGTCGAACAGCGGTCGCGGTTACGCGTCCACCGTCGCCGGCTCCTCGGCCTCGGCCGGCGGGGTCGCCTTCACCGAGTCGAGCAGCAGCTGGGCCACGTCGACCACCTTGAGGTGCTCCTTGGCCGCGCCCTCGTTCTTCTTGCCGTTGACCGAGTCGGAGAGCATCACCAGGCAGAACGGGCAGGCGGTGGAGACGATGTCCGGGTCGAGGGACAGCGCCTCGTCCACGCGCTCGGTGTTGATCCGCTTGCCGATGCGCTCCTCCATCCACATCCGGGCGCCGCCGGCGCCGCAGCAGAAGCCGCGCTCCTTGTGTCGGTGCATCTCCTGCTGGCGCAGACCGGGGACCTTGTCCATGATCTCGCGCGGCGGGCTGTAGACCTTGTTGTGGCGGCCCAGGTAGCAGGGGTCGTGGTAGGTGATCAGGCCCTCGACCGGGTTCACCGGGACGAGCTTGCCCTCGTCGATCAGGTGCTGCAGCAGCTGGGTGTGGTGGATCACCTCGAAGTGCCCGCCGAGCTGCGGGTACTCGTTGGCGATGGTGTTGAAGCAGTGCGGGCAGGTGGCCACGATCCGCTTGGTCGGGGCGTCCTCCAGCGCGGCGTTCAGCGTCTCCACGTTCTGCGCGCCGAGCATCTGGAAGAGGAACTCGTTGCCCAGGCGGCGCGGGGAGTCACCGGTGCAGGTCTCCTCCTTGCCGAGGATGGCGAACTTCACGCCGGCGGTGTGCAGCAGCTCCGCGAAGGCCTTGGTGGTCTTCTTGGCGCGGTCCTCCAGGGCACCGGCGCAGCCGACCCAGTAGAGGTACTCGACCTCGGCGGGGTCGATGTCCTCGCCGATCACCGGCACCTCGATGCCGGTCTCCTTCTTGAGCTCCTTGACCCAGTCCAGGCGGGCCTTGGTGGCCATGCCCCACGGGTTGCCCTTGTTCTCCAGGTTCTTGAGCATCGTCCCGGCCTCGGTCGGGAAGTTGCTCTCGATCATCACCTGGTAGCGGCGCATGTCGACGATGTGGTCGATGTGCTCGATGTCCACCGGGCACTGCTCGACGCAGGCGCCGCAGGTGGTGCAGGACCACAGGACGTCCGGGTCGATGACGCCGTTCTCTTCGGCGGTGCCGATCAGCGGGCGCTCGGCCTCGGCCAGCGCGGCCGCCGGGACGTCCTTGAGCTGCTCGGCGGTCGCCTGCTCGGTGCCCTCCATGTCCTTGCCGCCACCGGCCAGCAGGTAGGGGGCCTTGCCGTAGGCGTGCTCGCGCAGGCTCATGATCAGCAGCTTGGGCGAGAGCGGCTTGCCGGTGTTCCAGGCCGGGCACTGCGACTGGCAGCGACCGCACTCGGTGCAGGTGGAGAAGTCGAGGATGCCCTTCCAGGAGAAGTGCTCGACCTGGGAGACGCCGAAGACGGCGTCCTCGGCCGGGTCCTCGAAGTCGATCGGCTCGCCCTTGCTCGTCATCGGACGGAGCGCTCCGAGCGCGGTGCCGCCGTCCTCCTCGCGCTTGAAGTAGATGTTGAAGAAGCCGAGGAAGCGGTGCCAGGCCACGCCCATCGAGGGGTTGAGGCCGATGGTGACCGCCCACGCGAACGAGATGCAGATCTTCAGCATCGCGAACAGGTAGACCAGGTTCTCCAGCGTGCCGTGCGACAGGCCGCTCAGCGCGGAGGTGATCGGGTACGAGACCAGGTGCTCCGGGCCGTACGAGTCGACGCCGGCCAGGGCGCCCTCCAGGGCGCGCAGCATCAGGATGCAGAGGCCGATGCCGAGGATCGTGTACTCGACGTAGAAGGCCTGCCAGGCGATCGAGCCGGCGAACCGGGACTTGCGGCCCGACCGGGACGGCAGGCTCATCAGGCGGATCACCATCAGGGTGGCGATGCCCAGCGTGGTCAGGGTGCCGACGAGCTCGACGAAGAGCTGCCAGATCATCCAGTTGCCGATGATCGGCAGTTCCCACTCGGCGTCGAAGAGCTGGCCCATCGCGTTGACGATGGTCAGCACCAGGCTGAAGAAGCCGACCGCGACGAACCAGTGGGCGATGCCCACGATCCCCCAGCGGTTCATCCGGGTGTGGCCGAAGAACTCGGTCGCGACGGTCTTGACCCGCTGGGCGGGCTTCCCGAAGCGGGTCGAGTCCGGCGCGCCGGTCAGCACGACCCTGAAGATGTGCCACGCCGCACGGAGGGCGAGCGCGGTGCCGATCACGAACGTGACCAGCGAGATGACGATCGCTGCTAGTTGCATCGCTCTCCGTCTCCTGCGGCTTGCGGTTGAGCAGTGTCTGCGGTTCTGCGGTTCTGCGGTTCTGCAGTTTTCCGAACTGATTGTACTGGTCGGTAACTTGCCGGGCCGACGGCCCGGACATTACCGGTGCGCAACAGTTCTCCAGAAGGTTCCCAAGCTATGGCGGCAGTCACGTGACCGCACGCCCGCCGCCCCGGCCGTCCGCGGCCGCCGTCGCCCGCACCGCCGCGGCCCGCACCCTCGTCGCCGACCCCGCCACCGCCATCGCCATTGCCGCCGCCACCGCCCCGCCGCCGGGCACCGTCCGCGCCGCGTCGGGCCTCAGCAAAGTTGAGCGACTGGCACTCATACCTGTTGACGCCCCCCGTCGAGTCGTGCATCCTTGAGCCCGTAAAGCTCAACTCTTCCGTGGAGGTACCTACGATGGCACGCGCGGTCGGCATCGACCTCGGCACGACGAACTCGGTCGTCAGCGTTCTGGAGGGTGGCGAGCCCACCGTCATCACGAACGCCGAGGGCGCTCGGACCACGCCGTCCGTCGTCGCCTTCGCGAAGAACGGCGAGGTCCTGGTCGGCGAGGTGGCCAAGCGCCAGGCGGTCACCAACGTCGACCGCACCATCCGCTCGGTGAAGCGCCACATGGGCACCGGGTGGAAGATCAACATCGACGGCAAGGACTTCAACCCGCAGCAGATCTCGGCCTTCGTGCTGCAGAAGCTGAAGCGCGACGCCGAGGCCTACCTGGGCGAGACCGTCACCGACGCCGTCATCACCGTCCCGGCGTACTTCAACGACTCGGAGCGCCAGGCCACCAAGGAGGCCGGTGAGATCGCGGGCCTCAACGTCCTGCGCATCGTCAACGAGCCGACCGCGGCCGCCCTCGCGTACGGCCTGGACAAGGACGACCAGACCATCCTGGTCTTCGACCTCGGCGGCGGCACCTTCGACGTCTCCCTGCTGGAGATCGGCGACGGGGTCGTCGAGGTGAAGGCCACCAACGGTGACAACCACCTCGGTGGCGACGACTGGGACCAGCGCGTCGTCGACCACCTGGTCAAGGTCTTCCAGTCCGGCCACGGCGTCGACCTGTCCAAGGACAAGATGGCCCTGCAGCGTCTTCGCGAGGCCGCCGAGAAGGCCAAGATCGAGCTGTCCTCGTCCTCCGAGACCTCGATCAACCTGCCGTACATCACGGCCTCCGCCGAGGGCCCGCTGCACCTGGACGAGAAGCTCACCCGCGCCCAGTTCCAGCAGCTGACCGCGGACCTGCTCGAGCGCTGCAAGGTCCCGTTCCACAACGTGATCAAGGACGCCGGCATCTCGCTCTCCGAGATCGACCACGTCGTCCTGGTCGGTGGCTCGACCCGCATGCCCGCCGTCGCCGAGCTCGTCAAGGAGCTGACCGGCGGCCAGGACGCCAACAAGGGCGTCAACCCGGACGAGGTCGTCGCCATCGGCGCCGCGCTCCAGGCCGGTGTCCTCAAGGGCGAGGTCAAGGACGTCCTCCTGCTGGACGTCACCCCGCTGTCCCTCGGCATCGAGACCAAGGGCGGCATCATGACCAAGCTGATCGAGCGCAACACCACGATCCCGACCAAGCGCTCCGAGATCTTCACCACGGCCGAGGACAACCAGCCGTCCGTGCAGATCCAGGTCTACCAGGGCGAGCGCGAGATCGCGGCGTACAACAAGAAGCTCGGGATGTTCGAGCTGACCGGCCTGCCGCCGGCGCCGCGCGGCCTGCCGCAGATCGAGGTCACCTTCGACATCGACGCCAACGGCATCATGCACGTCGGCGCGAAGGACCTCGGCACCGGCAAGGAGCAGAAGATGACCGTCACCGGCGGCTCCTCGCTGCCGAAGGACGAGGTCGACCGCATGCGCCGCGAGGCCGAGCAGTACGCCGAGGACGACCACAAGCGCCGCGAGGCCGTCGAGACCCGCAACTCCGCCGAGCAGCTCGTCTACTCGACCGAGAAGTTCATCGCGGACAACTCCGACAAGCTCCCCGCCGACGTCAAGACCGAGGTCGAGACCGCCATCGGCGAGCTCAAGGAAGCCCTCAAGGGCGAGGACATCGCGAAGATCCGCGAGGCCTCCGAGAAGGTCTCCACCACCGCCCAGAAGCTCGGCCAGGCGCTCTACGCCAACGCCGACGCCGCCGGTGCCGGTGCCGCCGCGGCCGGCGAGTCCACCCACGCCAAGGAGGACGACGTCGTCGACGCCGAGATCGTGGACGACGAGAAGCCCAAGGGCGGTGCGTCGGCATGACGGACAAGCCGCAGGGCGGTAAGCCCGGCGACGACTCCGCCGCCGAGGAAGCCGTGATCAAGGCTGCCGAGGAAGCCGCGGCCGGCGGTGCCGGCGAGGGCTCCGACGAGCTCGCCGCGGCCAAGCGCGAGCTGGCCGAGCGCACCGCTGACCTGCAGCGCCTGCAGGCCGAGTACCAGAACTACCGCAAGCGGGTCGAGCGCGACCGGCTGACGGTCCGCGAGATCGCGGTCTCCAACATCCTGGAGTCCCTGATCCCCGTGCTGGACGACATCGGCCGCGCCCGCGAGCACGGCGAGGTGACGGGCGGCTTCAAGTCCGTCTCCGACTCCCTGGAGATGGTCGTCGCCAAGCTGGGCCTGCAGCAGTTCGGCAAGGAGGGCGAGCCCTTCGACCCGACCCAGCACGAGGCTCTGATGCACAGCTACTCCTCGGACGTCACCGAGGACACCTGCGTGCAGATCCTCCAGCCCGGCTACCGCATCGGCGAGCGGATCATCCGCCCGGCCATGGTCGCCGTCGCCGAGCCCCAGCCCGGCACCCAGACGACGCCCGGCCCGGACGCCGAGGCCAAGTCCGCCGACCCGGACAAGTCCGACGGTGGCTCGGACAGCTGACAACCTGTGACAGCTGACAACCAGTGCGCTGCGGAGTCGTACGCCGGCCAGTACGGCGGCCGACTCCGCAGCGCGCTGTCAACAGCACTTCTTTCGGCTGCTGTTGACAGCGCAGTGACGATGGACATCGGGAGGTGGCGGAAGCCGTGAGCGAGCGCAGCGGGCGAACCATTCTGAAGTGCGTGTACCGCTCCGCGGCTGCCGAGCTCGGCGAGGTGGGCGCATGAGTGGCAAGGACTACGTGGAGAAGGACTACTACAAGGTCCTCGGCGTGCCCAAGGACGCCACCGCCACCGAGATCAAGAAGACCTACCGCAAGCTGGCCCGCGAGTTCCACCCCGACGCGAACAAGGGCGACGCCAAGGCCGAGGAGCGCTTCAAGGACATCTCCGAGGCCTACGACGTCCTCTCCGACGAGAAGCGCCGCAAGGAGTACGACGAGGCCCGCAGCCTCTTCGCCAACGGCGGGTTCCGCACCGGCGGCCCCGGCACCGGCAGCTACGGCTTCGACTTCGGCGACCTCTTCAGCGGCAACCAGGGCGGCGGGGGCGGCGGCGGAATCGGCGACGTCTTCGGCGGCCTCTTCAACCGCGGCGGCACCCGGCAGGCCCAGCCCCGGCGCGGCGCCGACGTCGAGACCGAAGTGACGCTCTCCTTCGAGGAGGCCGTCGACGGCGCGACCGTGCCGCTGCGGATGACCAGCCAGGCCCCCTGCCGCCTCTGCAACGGCACCGGCGCCAAGTCCGGCACCACCCCGCGGGTCTGCCCGACCTGCGTCGGCGCCGGCACCGTCAGCCGCGGCCAGGGCGCCTTCGCACTCTCCGAGCCGTGCAAGGACTGCCGCGGCCGCGGCATGATCGTCGACGACCCGTGCCCCGACTGCCACGGCAGCGGCCGGGCCAGCTCCGCCCGCACCATGCAGGTCCGCATCCCGGCCGGCGTCCAGGCCGACCAGCGGATCCGGCTCAAGGGCAAGGGCGCCCAGGGCGAACGCGGCGGCCAGCCCGGCGACCTCTACGTCACCGTGCACGTCGACCCGCACCCGGTCTTCGGACGCAAGGGTGACAACCTCACCGTCACCGTCCCGGTCACCTTCCCCGAGGCCGCCCTCGGCGCCACCATCGAGGTGCCCACGCTGAACGGCCCCGCCGTGAAGCTCAAGCTCCCCCCGGGCAGCGCCAACGGCCTCACCATGCGCGCCCGCGGCAAGGGCGCCACCCGCAAGGACGGCACCCGCGGCGACCTCCTCGTCACCGTCGAGGTCGTGGTGCCGCAGCACGTCACCGGCGACGCGCTGAACGCGCTGGAGCAGTACCGCGAGGCCACCGCCTCCGACGACCCACGAGCCGCTCTCTTCCGGGCGGCGAAGGGAGCGTGACGACCAGATGTCCCCGAACCCCCTCAACCCGATGAATCCGATGGGCGCCGACGGCCCGATGGACTCCAACGGCCCCATCGGCCCCGGCCTCGGCGAGGGCCTGCCCGGCAACGGCCCCCGTCGGCCCCGCCGCGCCGCCGCCCCGCCGCAGTACGTGCTCACCGAGGACACCCCGGTGTACGTCATCTCGGTCGCCGCCGAACTCTCCGGCCTCCACCCGCAGACCCTGCGCCAGTACGACCGCCTCGGCCTGGTCTGCCCCGACCGCACCGCCGGCCGCGGCCGCCGCTACTCCGCCCGCGACATCCAGCAGCTGCGCGAGGTCCAGCGGCTCTCCCAGGACGAGGGCATCAACCTGGCCGGCATCAAACGGATCATCGAGCTGGAGAACCAGGTCACCGCCCTCCAGTCCCGCATCACCGAGCTGGTCGACTCCCTCGAAGGCGCCGCCACCGCCATCCAGCAGCGCGAGGCCGCCGTCCACGCCTCCTACCGCCGCGACCTCGTCCCCTACCAGCCCCCCACGCCGCAATCCAGCGCCCTCGTCGTCTGGCGCCCCAAGCGCTGACCCGGGGCCCGGACCGCACCACAGCCGCCGGCTCCCTCCTGTTCGGGGGGTGCCGGCGGCTGGCGTGTGGTGAGAGAGTGGCTGTCCGCTGGACGGTCCTCGCCTACCAGCAGGGTCACACCGAGCCGGTCGAATTCACGTATTCCACGGGCTTCACCAACCATCTTGTCCGGAAAATGGCAAGGAGAGAAAAATGAGCGGCCGGGAGCAGGCAGGTCTTCCAGCGAATGGATCTCGCACCCTGTCACCCGAAGCCCGAGAGCTCTTCCTGGCCATCAGTCAGAGGCGCGGCAGGACGATCCGAAAGGACGATAAATATGCCGCCACAGATGCACTTAACGAACTGACAGAAATCGGACTACTGG
This sequence comes from Kitasatospora sp. NPDC127060, assembly GCF_042724935.1. Taxonomy (NCBI): domain Bacteria; kingdom Bacillati; phylum Actinomycetota; class Actinomycetes; order Kitasatosporales; family Streptomycetaceae; genus Kitasatospora; species Kitasatospora sp. NPDC127060. Next base: position 45,486 of record NZ_JBHXEG010000027.1, on the reverse strand, counting down.
TCCCCGATATCGATGAGCCCGGAACGTTCGTGGCAGTCGACCCCGCACAGCTTTCGATGAGCCTCAGCCTCACTTGGCAGCGACAGGCACTGGATCTACTGTCCCGCGCTATATCGATCCCCACGGATTTCAATGAACTTGCCGAAGGATTTCACTCGCCAAGCCAGATCGGCGGCCCGATCGAATACGTTCGCGGAAAAGCGCTCATAAACCAGAGGCTCCGGCAGTCCACCGAAAAGGGACTGGTGGAAGCGCTTGCGATGCAGCCTGGCGGGCCTCGCCCGCCCGAGGTCCTCGCAGCAAGCATCGAGCCCGACCTTGCGGTCCTCCGGCTTGGCGCCAGCATGAGAACCATCTACCACGCGAGCACGCGATATCACCAGCCGACCAGGGACTACGTCACCACCTTGACTGCGGCAGGTTCACAGTTCCGCACCCTGGACGAGCCCTACACCAGACTCATCATCATCGATCGCCGAATAGCTGTAATTCCTGTTGCCGATGACATGGGCCTTGCGGCATTCATATACGATCAATCCGTCATCAAATATCTCGCCGATGAGATATTTGAACGCAACTGGGCCCGCGCACTTGAGTTCGACGGGAATCGAGCAGTTCCGCAGGAGGTCGTCTCCAGGCTGCGACAGACGATCATCGAACTACTGCTTGAAGGAACGAACCACCGCGTCATCGCACGCCGCCTGGGCATCAGCGAAAGAACCCTGGCGCGCCACATAGCGGAGATGCGAGACGACTACAACGTGGATTCGCTGTTCCAACTGGGCTACGTTCTCGGACGAGCGACCCAAGACGCCCCGATCCAACCGTGAGTCACCAGCCGCACCTGGGCGGCACCGCACTTTCCCGTGACCTGGGGGCGGCGAACCTCACGTCCAGTTTATGTCGTTTTGGATGAGTGCAACCGCAGCAATGTGCCCGGAGCTCACGGGTCGTTCCTGAGGGAGCGAGGAGCACACGGCCACCAGCATCGCCACACCGATGACAACCGGGAGCACGACCCTCCGGACGTGCCGTTGGATGCGAGACATCAGCCAACCACTTCCCTCAAAACCCAGGTATCGAACTAATCATCAGCCATGGAACGCGCACCCCCATAGTGCCGTATGGCCGTGTGGCTACGCCATCCCCCCTGTCGCATGCGTGCGTCATCTCCCTGCCAGGCATCCAGATGCCACCTCGTGAACCTGGACGGGGTGGCGTCATGCGATGGACGATCAGTTCGCTCCCAATGGTCCGGCAAGACACCACATCTTGCCAATGTACCGTCAAATGACTAGCCGTTCACCAAACATCGGCATTACGCCGCAGAGCAGCCCAAATCCAACGCATTCGCCGACGCACTCTCCCCTGGTCGGCCTTCCCCCGGAGTCGACATGACCGAGCCCTACCTGCGTCACAACGACAGCCAGGCCCCTGAGGGTCGGCGTGCACGTGTGTTCCTGGCCGCGCCGCTGATGCGGCTGACCGGCCCCGCGGACAGCGTGGTGACGCTCGCCAGCCGGACGCGGCTGACGACGCTCCGCACCACCCTGCTCCGCAGCGGTGCCGCCGTGTACAGCGCGCACCACAGCGACGCCTGGACCGTTGCCGGCCGGGCGCCCGAGCCCCGGGTGCCGTCCGACTTCCGGGCGCTGCAGTCCGCGGACCTGGTGTTCGCCTACGTCGGTGCCCCGCTCTCGGCCGGGGTCAGCCTCGAACTCGGTTGGGCGTCGGCGCTGCGGAAGCCGATCGTCCTGCTCGTCGACGAGGCCATCACCCACAACCCGCTGATCGCCACCATCGAGCAGGTCGCCCCCGTCCTGCCGCTGGTCTTCGACGACACCTGGTCCCAGGAGGCCCTCCACCACACCGTGGAGACCGCCCTGGACTGGGCCGGCATGGCGCTCTCCCTCCGCGAGGGCTTCTGGACCGCCCCCGGCGACCGCTTCAACGTCCCCCGGCAGCAGACCGCCCTTCCCGGCTACTGGCCGACCGGCGCCGCCACCGGCTGAGCCGAACTCACCCACCGGACTCCCCCGTCCGGGCTCCCCGCTTCTGCCGGCCGAGCTGGAACAGGGTCTCGGCGTCGTACACGTCACGCAGCCGGGCGATGTGGCCGGCCACGGTCCGCTCGCTCAGCCCCGTGCGGCTGGCGATCGCCCGCTGCGTGAGCCCCTTCGCGAGCAGGCGACCCACCTGATCGTGGGCCTGGGTCAGGTCCTCCAGCAGGTCTGGCGCCTCGGCGGACCGGACGAGCAGGCGGGCACTCTCCTCCCGCAGATCTGCCCCGACGCGGTCACCGACGGCACGGGGGCTCACCGCGCTGTAGGTGCTGTCGGCAACGCGGAGGACGGTCAGTCCGAGGTCGGCGAGTCGCTTGACGGTGGCTTCGTCCTCTGGGCAGATCTCACCGATGTGTATCCGGCCTTCTTCGGCCAGGATCGCGCGGTAGAGCTCGCGGGCGGCGGCGTCGGGCAGGTCGAGTACCGGCTCAGGCATTGCGGGCTCCCCCCATCTGCCAGCCGAGCTGGAAGAGGGTCTCGGCGTCGTACAGCTCGCGCAGGCGGGCGATGTGACTGGCCACGGTGCGCTCGCTGAGGCCGAGGCGGGTGGCGACGGCGCGTTGGGTGAGGCCTCGGGCGAGGAGGCGGGCGATCTGGTCGCGGGTGTCCGGATCGGGTGAACCCTCTGTCATGGAATCCCAGTTGACGGCGTCGGACTGGTGCCACAGTTGCTCGAAGGCGTCCACGATGAACGCCACCGTCGGCGGGTCGTCGACGATGGCGGCGCTGCTGTTGTCCGGAGCGGCGGGGATGACGGCGACGGTGCGGTCGAAGACCATGAAGCGTTTGAACGGCCGGTCCAGCACTCGTATCCCGCAGCCGAGTCGGGTGGCCGCCGCCGCGTAGGCCACTGCCGGGGCGTCGGTGCGGGCGCCGCGCTCGAACAGGCAGCGAATGGCGCCACCGCGTTCGAGGTAGCGGCGGGTGCGGACCAGGGATTCGGCCAGCTGGCCGGCGTCACGGCTGACACCCGGCTGTGCACTCAGCGCCTCACTGGCGAACTCCCGGGTCAGTTGCTCGACTTCGTGACGGATCTCGGCCTTGTCCGTGATGATCCTGGCGCTACTGCGGCCGGGATCGCGGCGGGGTGCGGTGTCGTAGGCACGGGTGAGGTCGCGCAGTTGCCCGGGGATCTGGTCGGCTTCGGCCAGCAGTCGGGCGCACGCCCTGCGGATGTCGGCACTGATCCGTTCGGCGACCGACCGGGGATCGACCGCGCTGTACGCGTTGTCCACCAACTGCGGCACCAGAAGGCCGAGTTCAACCAGCTGTCCGAGCGCCTCCCGGTCCGCCGGGCCGATGTCGGCGGCGCGGACGCGGCCGCCCTCGCGGAGGATGGCGAGGTAGAGCTCGCGGGCGGTGGGGTCGGGGAGGGCGGCGGGGTCAGCCATGGCGGTCTCCGCGGAGGTGCCAGCCGAGGTGGAAGAGGGTCTGGGCACCGTAGCGGTCGCGGAGGCGGGCGATGTGGCCGGCGACGGTGCGTTCGCTGAGGCCGAGGCGGGTGGCGACGGCGCGTTGGGTGAGGCCACGGGTGAGGAGGTGGCCGATGCGGACGGTGGTGGGGTGGGGGGCGCCGAGGTGGTGGTCGGCCGGGGTGGCGCGGGCCCAGTCGCGGTGGAAGTGGGCGACCAGGTGGGCGACGGTGGCGGGGTCGGTGAGGACGGCGACGCAGTTGCGGTCCTCGGCGGCGGGGATGACGGCCACCGAGCGGTCGAAGACCAGCATCCGCTCGTACGGTTCGGCGAGCACCCGGGTCTGGGCGCCCTGGCGGCTGCGGAGGCCGATCTGGTGCAGTACGGCGGGGTCGTCGAGGATGGCGGGCTGGTAGAGGGTGCGTGTGGTGCAGCCGCGGCGGAGCAGGGAGAGGTCCTGGCCGAGGGTCAGTTGGAGGAGTTCGGCGGGGCGGGGGCCGGGCTGGGCGGAGAGGAACTCCTCCTTGCAGTCGGCGAGGAGTTCGGTGAGGCGTCGGCGGATGGCGGTGTGGCCGTCGATCTGGGTGGCGGGGAGGGACCCGTCGTCGAGTTCTCCGCCGGCCGGGCCGCCCGACCGGTGGAGCGCCTCGTAGGCGTGGGAGAGCGGCCGGAGGGCGCCCGGGAGCCGTTCGGCGTGCACGAGCAGCCGGGTGGCGCGGAGCCGGAGTTCGGCGCCGAGCCGGTCACCGAGGGCGCGCGGGTTGGCGGCCGTGTAGCCGGTGGCGGTGGGGGTGAGGAGGCCGCGGGCGACGAGGGCGGCGACGGTGGGCCGGTCGGCGGGGGCGAGGTCCTCGTGGCGCAGCCGGCCGCCGCCGCGGACGGCGGCGAGGTAGAGGTCGCGTTCGGCGGGGCCGGGTTCATCGGTCATCGCGGGCGCCTCTCATCAGCCAGCCGAGCTGGAAGAGGGTCTGGGCGCCGTAGCGGTCGCGGAGGCGGGAGATGTGGCCGGCGACGGTGCGTTCGCTGAGGCCGAGGCGGGTGGCGACGGCGCGTTGGGTGAGGCCGCGGGCGAGCAGGCGGCCGACCCGGTCGGGGATGGTGCGGGCGGGGCCCTGGCCGAGGGCGGCGGCGGCTTCGGCGGTGTCGGCGCGGGCCCAGTCGCGTTCGAAGCCGGCGATCAGGAAGGCGAGGGAGGCCGGGTCGCTGATGAAGGCGGCGGTGCTGTTGTCGTCGTTGGCGGAGATGACGGCGACGCTGCGGTCGAAGACGATCAGCCGCTGGAAGGGCTCGTCGAGGACCCGGATCTGCGAGCCGTGCCGGGTGACCTGCTCGGCGTAGGCGATGGCGGGTGGTTCGGCGAGCGCGACCGGCTGGTAGACGGTGCGCAGCGAGCAGCCGCGCTGGAGGAGTTGGACGTCCTGGGCGAGGGCGACCTGCAGGGTGTCGGCGGGCCGGTGGCCGGGTTGGGCGGTGAGGACCTCGGAGCGGCAGTCGGAGACCAGTTGGGAGATCCGCTGGCGGATGTGGACGTGGCCCTCGACGTAGACGGCGCCGCCGGCGCGGCCGGACGGGCGGGGCATCGCGTCGTAGGCGCGGGTGAGGCCGTCGAGGGCGCCGGGGAGGTTCTCGGCGCGGACCAGCAGCCGGGTGGCCTCGCTGCGGAGTTCGGCGCCGAGGCGGTCGCTGACGGACCGCGGGCTGACGGCGGTGTAGCAGCGGTCCAGCCGGTTGGCCATGACCAGGCCGATGTCGAGGAGTTGGCGGAGCGCGGTCCGCTCGGCGTCGGTGATGTCGGCGAACGGGATGCGGCCGCCTCCGGCGATGATCGCCAGGTAGAGCTGTCGGGCGGCCTCGTCGGGTTCCTCGCCCTCGGGTCCCGCCTGGTGCGGCGCGTCCGCCGGTTCCGCCGTCACGTCGTAACTCTCCCTGCCGGACGCTCTCCCCTGTTGCCTCCCCGCCGGTACGCGCGCGCCGTGGCGGTGCACGGTCCGCGGGTGCCGGTGGCCGGGCGTCTCACGCTACCGGCCGGACGGCGGGCCCCCGGGTCCGGGTGCCGTCGCACACGGGCTCCCGGGGGCCGCCGTCGGTACGCCAATGCCAGGGCGATTCCGTCGAGGCGGAGCAGCAACGCCTCGCCGGATCCGGCCCGGGCTCCATCACCACACATGGATCCCGGCCGGCGCTCTTCCCCCCCGTTCCACGGCCGCGGGATGTTGCACCCGCGGTCAGTTCTGAAGAGCGGATCGCCACCATCGGGCTGCGGTGCCCGGACGGCCTGGCGTGCCTCCACCCTCACAGCGTGACGGCCGGTGGACAAGTGCCGCCGGAGTGCAGGTTCACGCAATTGCAACTTTCCGCATCCCCCGGTGGGCCCGGGGGCGTGGGCGGCGGGCAGGATTCCGGTAAAGGTCGAGGCCAGCGGGGGGCGGGGGCGGTGGGCGGCGGTTGGCGGTGCACCGTCATCCCGTAGCTGCGCGTTCCTGCAACGGCCGCGTGCTCATGAGCAGCGAGAACCGTCCGGCGAGAACCGCCCGGCGGGGTCCACCGCGGTCGTGTCCCACCGCTGAGCCCGGCCCGTGCCGGCCCGGTTCAGCGCGCCAGCAGCCGCCCGCGCACCAGCCCGGCGGCCGTACCGCCCGCCGCCAGCACCCAGGCGGTGCCGAGCAGCAGGTAGAGCCCGACGGTCAGGGCGGTGAAGCCGCCGAAGCCGGTGTGCTTGGCGAGCGCGGCGGCGCCGGTGACGCAGGTGCCGATCGGGAAGGTGTACGCCCACCAGGTCATCGCGAAGGGCATCCCGGCCCGCCGGGCGCGCAGGTTCGCGGTGAGCGCGACGGCCAGCCAGAGCATCGCGACGCCGATCACCGCGACGCCGTACAGCTCGGCCAGCGGCAGCAGGACGGGGGCCAGCGCGGGCAGCACCGGGCGGGCCGCGTCGGCGAGCTGGTGGATCGCGGTGACGGACTGGCCGAGCGGGCCGAGCACCAGGAACAGCGCGGGGGTGAGCGCCAGGGTGGGCAGCTTGCTGTGGAACAGCCCGGTGAACACCACCGGCAGCAGCACCAGGGTGGCCAGCAGGCCGACCCCGAACAGCGCCCAGCAGCCGTACAGCAGGGCCTGCTGGGGCGTTCCGGCGGGCAGGTGCGGGACGAGGGCCGGGCCGCAGGCGGAGGCGACCAGCGGGGCGACCACGGGCAGCAGCCAGGTCGGGTTGGCCTCCAGGGCGGACACCCGGTGCCGGGTGATCATCAGGTACGGGATGCCGGCCGCGACGGTCAGCGCGTAGAGCGTGCCGACGCCCCACAGCACGGCGTCGACGGCGACGGCCGGGCCGGTGCCGATGACCCGCGAGCCGAGCAGCAGGGTGCCGAGCCCGACCGCCAGCAGTGCCATCGGCGGACAGCCGTAGAAGACGGCGGTGGCCGGGTTGTCCAGCAGCTGGGTCCGGGCCGCCTCGCGGTGCCGGGTGAGGTGCACCAGCCGGGCGCCGGCCAGCACCAGCAGGGCGGCCGCTCCGAGCGCCCACATGACCTCGCCGAAGCCGATCAGGCCGGGCAGCCGGACCGGCAGGGCGGCGGCACCGTTGGCCACGATCGCGGTGCCCATCACGGCGGCGTACCAGTTGGGGCCGAGCTGGGAGAGGTCGAAGCGGGAGAGCCGGGAGCCGGCGGCGGGGATCGCGGGGATGGCCTGAACGCCGGTGGAGCCGGCGGGAACGGCCGGGGCGCCGGTGGAGCCGGCGGGAACGGCCGGGGCGCCGGTGGAGCCGGCGGGGGCCGCGGGGCGGCGGGCGAGTGGACGGACATCGGCCGAGATGGACATGGATCCACCGTCGCCGAGCGGCCCGCCCTCCGGTAGCGCCGCGGATTCTATGAGGGCATAGCCTGAACCTATGCCCCTCTCCCCGCACGTCCCCGAACTGGGTGCCCTGGAACTGCTGCTCTCGGTGGCCCGGCTCGGCAGCGTCGGCCGGGCGGCGGCCGAGCTGGGGGTGAGCCAGCCGACCGCGAGCGCCCGGATCAAGGGCATGGAGCGGCAGATCGGCGTCCCGCTGCTGGAGCGCTCCCCCCGGGGCAGCCGGCCGACCGAGGCGGGCCGGCTGGTGGTCGAGTGGGCCCGGCAGGTGGTGGAGGCGGCGCAGGCGCTGGACGCCGGGATCGACGCGCTGCGCGAGCGGCGGGACGCCAAGCTGCGGGTGGTGGCCAGTCTGACCGTCGCCGAGTACCTGATGCCGGGCTGGCTGCTGGCGCTCTCCGAGGCCAGTCCGGGGACGGCGGTGACGCTGCGGACGGCCAACTCGGCGGAGGTCGCCGGGCACGTGCTCGCCGGGGACGCCGACCTCGGCTTCGTCGAGGGCCCGTCCACCCCGCCCGGACTGGGCGGTGCCGTGGTGGCTGCGGACCGGCTGGTGGTCGTGGTGGCGCCCAACCACCGGTGGGCCCGCCGCCGCACCCCGCTGACCGGGAAGGAGCTAGCGGCCACCCCGCTGGTGCTGCGCGAACCGGGCTCGGGCACCCGGGAGGTGCTGGAGATGGCGCTGACCCCGTACGGGGGCGCGGTGCCGCCCCGGATGGAGCTGGCCTCGTCCACGGCACTGAAGGCGGCGGCGATGACCGGGGCGGGACCGGTCTGCCTGAGCGAGCTGGCGGTGGTGGAGGAGCTGGCCACCCGGCGGCTGGTGGAGGTGCCGCTGGCGGAGGAGCTGGACCTGCGGCGGCCGCTGCGGGCGGTGTGGCCGGCCGGGCAGCGGCCCGGCGGGCCGGCCCGGGAACTGCTGGGGCTGACCCGGCGCCGCCCCGGCCGGTCCCCGAGACGGACGGCCTGAGCGGCAGGGCCGACACGGAAGGCCCGGGGGCCGAAAAGGCTTCGCCGAAAAGTTGAGCGGAATACACTCAACTTAGTGCATGCTGTATCTGGCAGTACTGAAGGACGACGAGGGAGGATCCCCCAGCAGTGGACGCGAGCAAGTTCACCACCAAGACGCAGGACGCCCTGTCCGCCGCGATCCGGCAGGCGGGCGCGGCCGGCAACCCGGACGTCAAGCCGGTGCACATCCTGATCGCCCTGCTGGAGCAGCCCGAGGGCATCGCCCGGCCCCTGTTGGAGGCGGTCGGGGTGAACGCGGCCCGGATCGACGCCGAGGCGCGCCGCCAGCTGACCGCGCTGCCCAGCGCGATGGGCTCGACGGTCGCCGCCCCCCAGCTCGCCCGGGACACCCTGGCAGTGCTCACCGAGGCCGGCAGGCGCGCGGACGACCTGGACGACCAGTACGTCTCCACCGAGCACCTGCTGGTCGGCCTGGCCGCCGAGGGCGGGGCCGTCGCCGAGCTGCTGGTGCAGCAGGGCGCGACGCCCAAGGCGCTGCTGGCCGCCTTCAAGGACGTACGGGGCAGCGGAAAGGTCACCTCGCCGGATCCGGAGGGGACGTACAAGGCCCTGGAGAAGTACGGCACCGACCTCACCCAGGCCGCCCGGGACGGCAAGCTCGACCCGGTGATCGGCCGTGACCACGAGATCCGCCGGGTGGTCCAGGTGCTCTCCCGCCGGACGAAGAACAATCCGGTGCTGATCGGCGAGCCCGGCGTCGGCAAGACGGCCGTGGTCGAGGGGCTGGCCCAGCGCATCGTGGCCGGGGACGTCCCGGAGTCGCTGCGCGGCAAGCGGCTGGTCGCGCTGGACCTCAGCGCGATGGTCGCGGGCGCCAAGTTCCGCGGCGAGTTCGAGGAGCGGCTGAAGGCCGTCCTGAACGACATCAAGTCCTCCGACGGCCAGGTCGTCACCTTCATCGACGAACTGCACACCATGGTCGGCGCGGGCGCCGGCGGAGACTCCGCGATGGACGCCGGCAACATGCTCAAGCCGATGCTGGCCCGCGGCGAGCTGCGGATGGTCGGCGCCACCACGCTGGACGAGTACCGCGAGCGGATCGAGAAGGACCCGGCCCTGGAGCGCCGCTTCCAGCAGGTGCTGGTCGGCGAGCCCAGCGTGGAGGACTCGATCGCCATCCTGCGCGGCCTCAAGGGCCGGTACGAGGCGCACCACAAGGTGCAGATCGCGGACGCCGCCCTGGTCGCCGCGGCCACCCTGTCCAACCGCTACATCACCTCCCGCTTCCTGCCCGACAAGGCGATCGACCTGGTCGACGAGGCGGCCTCCCGGCTGCGGATGGAGATCGACTCCTCCCCGGTGGAGATCGACGAACTCCAGCGTGCCGTCGACCGGTTGCGGATGGAGGAGCTGGCCCTGGAGAAGGAGTCGGACCCTGCCTCGGTCGACCGGCTGGCCCGCCTGCGGCGCGATCTCGCCGACCGGAACGAGCAGTTGAGCGTACTGACGGCCCGCTGGGAGCAGGAGAAGAAGAGCCTCAACCGGGTCGGCGAGCTCAAGGAGCGGCTGGACGACCTGCACGGAGCGCTCGAACGGGCCCAGCGCGACGGGGACTTCGAGCGGGCGTCCAAACTGATGTACGCCGAGATCCCGGCCGCCGAGACGGAGCTCATCGAGGCCCAGGAGCGCGCCGCCACCGCGAACACCGAGCCTGGGGCCGCCACCGCCTCGATGGTCAAGGAGGAGGTCGGCCCGGACGACGTGGCCGACGTGGTCGCCTCCTGGACGGGCATCCCGGCCGGTCGGCTGCTGGAGGGCGAGAGCGCCAAACTCCTGCGCATGGAGGACGAGTTGGGCCGGCGCCTGATCGGCCAGGCGGAGGCCGTGCAGGCCGTCTCGGACGCGGTGCGCCGCACCCGTTCGGGCATCGCCGACCCGGACCGCCCGACCGGCTCCTTCCTGTTCCTCGGCCCGACCGGCGTCGGCAAGACCGAACTCGCCAAGGCCCTGGCCGACTTCCTGTTCGACGACGAGCGGGCGATGGTCCGGATCGACATGAGCGAGTACGGCGAGAAGCACTCGGTCTCCCGGCTGGTCGGCGCCCCGCCCGGGTACATCGGCTACGAGGAGGGCGGCCAGCTCACCGAGGCGGTCCGCCGCCGCCCGTACAGCGTGGTGCTGCTGGACGAGGTGGAGAAGGCCCACCCGGAGGTCTTCGACGTGCTGCTCCAGGTGCTCGACGACGGCCGGCTCACCGACGGCCAGGGCCGCACGGTGGACTTCCGCAACGCGATCCTGATCCTCACCTCCAACCTGGGCTCCCACTACCTGGTGGACCCGGCCATCCCGGAGGACAAGAAGAAGGCCCTGGTGCTGGACTCCGTCCGGGCCGCGTTCAAGCCGGAGTTCCTCAACCGGCTGGACGACATCGTGGTCTTCGACCCGCTGGGCACCGCCGAGCTCAGCCGGATCGTCGACCTCCAGGTGGCCCGCCTCGGCGAGCGGCTGCGCGAGCGCCGGCTCACCCTGGAGGTCTCCGCCGCCGCCCGCGACTGGCTGGCGCTCACCGGGTACGACCCGGCGTACGGCGCCCGCCCGCTGCGCCGGCTGGTGCAGTCCGCGATCGGCGACCAGCTGGCCCGGGCGATCCTCTCCGGGCAGGTGCACGACGGGGACACCGTGCTGGTCGAGCGGGACGACGAGGGCGACCGGCTCACCGTCCGTAGCCGGGGGCCGCTGGAGAAGTAGGCACCGGTGTCCGGGCCGCCTCCCCGCTCGCGCGAGGGGGCGGCCCGTGCCGCGCCCTGGCCCGCCGCGCCCACCGCCGCGCCCCGCCGTACCCGCCGCGCGCCCTACCCCGCCGTACCGCGCTGCTGCCGCCGGGAGCGGTCCCGCCAGGCCCGCGCCAGCCGGTGCAGCTCGGCCCCCTGGGACTCCGGCAGGTTCCAGGTCTGGGTGAGCAGCCGCAGGGTGGACACCCGAGGGCAGGACACCCCCCGCTCCAGGTCGCGGATCGACCGCACACTCAGTCCGGACACCTCGCCCAGTCGCTCCTGCGTCATCCCCCGTTCCAGCCGGATGTTCCGCAACAGCGCCCCGAGCGACGCGCCCTCCCCGGTCACCGTACGCTCCATCCCTGCTCCCCCCATCGGTCCAAATCACCTCAACTCACCCGGGGCAAAAGGGTTTTGCCAACGGCGAGTTCCGTCGCACGCTAACCGCATCCGGCCCGCGCGGCAGCCGAACCCGGCCGCCGGGCGCGTGACTTGGCTCACCCACCCGCCCGGGGCCCGACAGTTCGGTCGGACCCCGCGCACCCTGGGTGACCGCGACCTCCGCACGCCCCCCGGAGGAAGATCGACGCGCCCCCCGGCGCCCCTGTGAGCGAAGCCCCCGATGAGGCAGGATGGGAGGTGGAAAGGGCGGCCTCTCATTGCCGGCCACCACGTGCACTGAGGAAGAGGACCCCCATGAGCATCGACCCGTCGTCCATCCCGTCGTTCGGCGCGCCCCAGGGCGGCCAGCCCGGCGGCCAGGGCGGCCGGCCGGCCGGCCCTCCGCCGATCATCGTCCCGGACCAGGCCCTGGTCACCCAGCTGCTCGACCAGATGCAGCTCAAGCACGTCGTGGACGAGGAGGGCGACCTCACCGCCCCCTGGGAGGGCTTCCGCGTCTACTACATGTTCCGCGGCGAGCAGAAGGAGCTCTTCGCGGTGCGCGCCTTCTACGACCGCTCGTACCCGCTGGAGAAGAAGGGCGAGATCCTCGACCTGATCGACGAGTGGAACCGCGAGACCCTCTGGCCCAAGGTGTACACCCACACCCACGAGGACGGCGTGGTCCGCCTGATCGGCGAGGCCCAGATGATCGTCGGCACCGGCGTCAACCTGGACTACTTCGTCACCACCACCGCGAACTGGACCCAGGCCGCGGTCGGCTTCGAGCAGTGGATCGTCGAGCGCCTCGGGCTGCAGAACGAGATCGAGGGCGAGGACGGCGAGGGCGAGGACGGCGAGGAGGCCTGATCCCGGCCCCGGCGCGCACCCCTGCGGCCCGGTCCCCGGCACGGCCGGGCGCCGGGCCGTTCGCGTCTCCGTACCCCCCGCACCGCCGGACCGTCCTTGTCGCCCGCCCCCGGCTGCCCCAGGATGGCCCTGACGACGATCCGTGAGGAGCCACCGATGGGTACCAGGCCGCTGCTGAACCGCCGACTGGCCGGGATGGGCACGACGATCTTCGCCGAGATGTCCGCCCTGGCCACCGCCACCGGCTCGATCAACCTCGGCCAGGGCTTCCCGGACACCGACGGGCCCGAGGAGGTCCGCGAGGCCGCCGTACGGGCCCTGCGCGAGGGCCGCGGCAACCAGTACCCGCCCGGCCCCGGCGTCCCCGAGCTGCGCACCGCCGTCGCCGAGCACCAGCAGCGCTTCCACGGCCTGTCGTACGACCCGGACACCGAGGTGCTGGTCACCGCCGGCGCCACCGAGGCCATCGCCGCCGCCCTGCTCGCCCTGCTGGAGCCCGGCGACGAGGTGATCGCCCTCGAACCCTTCTACGACTCCTACGCCGCGTGCATCGCCATGGCCGGTGCCACCCGCCGCCCGCTCACCCTCCGGGCCCCGCACTTCCGCCCCGACCTGGACGAGCTGCGCGCCCTGATCACCCCGCGCACCCGGCTGCTGCTGATCAACACCCCGCACAACCCCACCGGGACCGTCCTGACCCCCGAGGAGCTGGCCGCCATCGCCGCCCTCGCCGTCGAGCACGACCTGCTGGTGGTCACCGACGAGGTCTACGAGCACCTGGTCTTCGGCGCCACCCACCACCCGCTCGCCGCCCTCCCCGGCATGCGCGAGCGCACCGTCACCATCTCCTCGGCCGGCAAGACCTTCTCCTTCACCGGCTGGAAGGTCGGCTGGGTCACCGGGAGCCCCGCCCTGGTCTCCGCCGTCCGCACCGCCAAGCAGTACCTCACCTACGTCAGCGCCGGCCCCTTCCAGTACGCCGTCGCCGAGGCGCTCCGCCTCCCCGACAGCTACTTCGACACCCTGCGCACCGACCTGCGCCGCAAGCGCGACCTGCTGCTCGACGGCCTCACCGCGGCCGGCTTCCGGGCCTTCACCCCCGAGGGCACCTACTTCGTCACCACCGACATCACCCCCCTCGGCGAGAAGGACGGCATCGAGTTCTGCCGCGCCCTCCCCGAGCGCTGCGGTGTGGTCGCCATCCCCAACGCCGTCTTCTACGACGACCCCGACGCGGGCCGCAGCCAGGTGCGCTTCGCCTTCTGCAAGAAGGACGAGGTGCTCACCGAGGCCGTCACCCGCCTGCGGCGGCTCTGACCGACCACACGGTGGAAGAGCGCGCTCAGCCGCCCGGGGCCACCGGACCGGCCTCGTGGGCGAAGACCACCGCCTGGGCACGTCAGACCCCTGCGGCCGTACCGAGCAGACGGACGGCCAGCCGCCGCCGGGCGACGACGAGCACCCGGAACAGTGCCGCGACGGCGTACGCCGAGCTGCGCCAGTCGTAGCTTGCGCGACGCCAACCTTCCTATGCAGCGGGCGACTTGGCGGTGAGTCCGGAATGCGTGGCGAGTGCCATGAGGCGTTTCCCCCTGCGGGGCGGTTCCGCGAACCCTCCGCCGCCAGCCCGACCCAATGGTCTTGTCACCATGAAGAGTTGGCGATCACATCGTCCGGCACAGGTGCCGGCCGAGCACCGTGACGTAGCACGCCGGCGCGACCACCGGCAGGCCGTGGCCACCCATAGCCCGGGGGTGGGGCGGTTTGTGCAAAGGGGTCGGGTACTCCAGGGGTGCGGTGCGCGCAGGCGGCGCTCGGAGAGGTTTCGCGCGCCCCCCATTGGACGGGTCCAATTCTGGCCCGACTGCCGTGCTGATTGGCTCTCAACTTCCATGAGTGACAGGCTTCTTTGCTGCCGTTGAGGCAAACCGGGCGACCCGTCCGGCACGCCGGAGCGGCCCTCCGCGCCCGGCGTGTCGAGGGCGGCGGCGCATGTAGCGCGCGAACAGCGCACTACCGGCGCACACGGCGCACAGGCCGGTTACAGGGGCGCGCGCTGTGCAGAGTCGCACACCGGGTCGATCAGAGCCGGGAAGCAGGTGTGCTCGAAACGGTGAATGCTTGACAAAGTTGGGTAAATCACCGACGGACCCGGCGTATTCATGCTTCTCTGCTGCTGAATCTCCAGCCGGAATCCTTCCTTCCACGGTCGGCCGCGCCCAGGGCCGCACAGCCACGAACAGCCTCGCCATCGGCCCAGGCCTACTCGATGCTGCTCGGCGGGCGCGCACGGAGCTGAAACGCGGAGCCGAGCATGCTCACCACACTGCAGACCTCCTACACGGACACCCGCGCCGGTGACCTCGCCTGGTGCCTCGGCGGCGAGCCGCTGCCCGCTCTCGCCGTCCGCGACCTGAGACTCGACACCGACCGCCCCGGCACCTCCGGCACCCTCCAGCTGCGGTTGCTGGGCGCCTCGCACCAGGTGGTGATCTCGGCCGGCCCCGGCGACTGCCTGGAGACCGTCGCCTGCCTGCCCGGCCGCCGCACCCCGCTACCCGCCAGGGTGGCCAAGCAGGTCGGCGGCTGGGAGTACGAGTTCGCCGCCCGGATCGAGGCCCTGCCGCCGCACGACTTCGCGGCCCGCGCCCAGGAACTGCTGGCCCTGGTCGAGGGGCACCCGCGCGGCCTCGCCGGAGTCTTCCCGGGGGACCCGAGCGCCTTCACCGCGCTCGTCACCCAGGGCGGTACGGACCGGCTGCTCTGGCGGACCTGGCACGCCTACCCGCAGGAGGGGCAGCTGGTCTGCACCCGCTCCTCGCTGGTGGTGTCGAGGGCGTGACCACCGACGGACCGGGCACCCAGAGCCCGGGCGCCATCGCCGATCCGGTCACACACCACCCGGCCCAAGCCTATGAATCGCACGCAGGAACGATTCGTCAATCCGACGGTCCTCGCTGTCCGTCGGATGGGCGCAGCGATCCGTCCCGCACGTCCCCTAGCGTTTGTTCGTGATCAACCATCCGGCCGGTCCGCCCGCACGCCCGCGAGTGGACCTCGACGACGGCACCCCACCCCGGCCCGGGCGAAGCCTCACCCCCCTGCCCACCCGCCGTCGATCCCGGCTGCGCTCCCGACCCCGGCTCGCCCGGCTGACCGTCCTGCTGGCCGCCTTCGTCTGCGCGGCCTGCGGACTCGTCTACGAACTCGAACTCGTCGCGCTCGGCGACTACCTGCTCGGGGACGCCGTCACCCAAACGTCCGTCGTGCTCTCCGTCATGGTGTTCGCGATGGGCCTCGGCTCCCTGCTCGCCAAACGGCTCACCAGCCGGCCCGCCACCGCCTTCGCCCTGGTCGAATGCGCCCTCGCGCTCACCGGCGGACTCTCCGTCCTCGCCCTCTACTCCTGCTGGGCCTGGATCGGCCGCTACCAGGCCGCGATGGTCGGCCTCACCTGCCTGATCGGCATCCTGATCGGCGCCGAGATCCCCCTGCTGATGACCCTCATCCAGCGGATCCGGCGCGAGGACGCCGGCCGTGCCGTCGCCGACCTGTTCGCCGCCGACTACGTCGGCGCGCTGATCGGCGGCCTCGCCTTCCCGTTCCTCATCCTCCCCCTCCTCGGCCCCGGCGACGGCGCGCTGCTCACCGGGGCCGTCAACGCCGTCGCCGGGGCGGCCGTGGCGCTCTGGCTGTTCCGCGAGGAACCCGCCCCCCGGATACGACGGCTGCTCTGGGCCGGCTGCGCCCTCGTCCTCGCCCTGCTCGCGGCCGCCGCCGTCGGCTCCGACGCGATCGAACGCGCCGCCCGGCACGCCCTCTACGGCGACCAGGTCCGCTACGCCACCCGCAGCCACTACCAGGAGATCGTGCTCACCGGCCCAGCCGAAGGCCCGCTCCGGCTCTACCTCGACGGACGGCTCGCGGTCTGCGGGCCCGACGAGTACCGGGGCAACGAAGCCCTCGTGCACCCCGCCATGGCCGCCGGGCCGGACACCCGGGTCCTGCTGCTCGGCGGTGGCGACGGCCTCACCCTGCGGGAGGTGCTGAAGCACCGGGGCGTTCGCAGCGTCCGGCTGGTCGACGCCGACCCGGCACTCCCCCGCCTCGCCCGCACCGACCCCGGGCTCGCCGCCCTCGGCGACCACTCCCTGGACGACCCCCGGGTCCGCACCACCGCGGCCGACCCGATGGCCTGGCTGCGCGGCGCCCCCGACGAGGAGTACGACGTGGTGCTCGCCGACCTGCCCGCACCCTCGGACGGCGGACCGGTCAAGTTCCACTCCCAGGAGTTCTACGGCCTCGCCGCCCGGCTGCTGGCCCCCGGCGGTCGGATCGCCGTCCGCGCCGGAGGAAACAGCGGGAACAGCGGGAACAGCGGGGTCAACGACGGGAAGGGCGAGGTCAACGGCGGGAACGGCGGGGCCGACGACGGCCTCTGGCGGATCGAGTCGGGCCTCCGGGCAGCCGGACTGCGGACCACCCCGTACGCAGTCCCGGGCAGCGCCACCGCCGGCTGCCGCCCCGACCCTCCGGACACCGCCCAGGACTTCCTGCTCGCCGCCGCCACCCCGCCCCCGCTCGCCCTCGCCCCCGACGCCCCATCACCCCGCGCCCTCACCCCCGACACCCTCCACGCCTCCAGCACCCGCCTCACCGCCCTCCGCCCGCCCCACCTCCCGGCCCCACTCACCCTCCTGGGCCCCCGCTGACGGGACCGCCCGAGGTGGGTCCGGCAGCGGGCGGAGGCCGGTGAGGCGGGTGGACACCCCCGGCGGGGTTCGGGGCGGGTGGCGTGGGGCGCAGGGGTGTGGAGGGCGCTGGTGGGGTGGGGAAAGTCGGGCGGTGGTGGGTAGGGACCGGGCCGGGTGCAGTCGGTAGGCTCCGTGGCATGGAGCATGAGGTTGTCGTCCCGATGTCCGCAGAGCTGGTGCGGCAGGCCCTGCAGGATCCCGCGCTGCTGGCGCGGAGTGTGCCGGGGCTGAGCACCGAGCCGGCCGCGGTCGGGGCCGGGCTTGCGGAGGAGATCGGCGGGCGGCTGAAGCTGCGGATCGGTGGCTCCACGATCACCTACAAGGGTGTGCTGTCGCTGATCGAAGGCCGGGGCGGCGTGCTGACCGTACTCGCCGAGGGGCAGGAGGCCCGGGGCGACGGCGAGGCGACCGCCACCGTGCGGGTCAGCGTCACGGAGGGCGCCGAGGACGGCACCGCGACGATCCGCTTCACCGGCGACCTGAGCGCCACCGGCCGGCTGACCGAGTTCGACGCCGAGACCCTCGACGCCACCGGTCGCCGCCTGCTGGAGCGCTTCGCCGCCACGCTCACCTCCCCGGACGCCCCGGTGGAGGGCGACGAGGAGCCCGCCGACGGGACGACGGACGAAGCCGAGGACGCGGCCGACACCGGCACCGGCACGGGCACGGGCACGGACGCCGAGGTCGTCTTCATCGAGGACCGCCAGGACCAGCCCGGCGACGACCTGGACGACGACCTCTCGGACCTGATCGCCTTCTCCGACGCCGACGCCGAGCGCTTCGGCCTCCCCACCGGCTCGGCCGCCGACGACGCGGACGACGTCGACGAGCACGACGAGGCGGACACCGGCGACGGCGGCCCCCAGGACGGGGTGGCCGAGGAGCTCCCGGTCGAGCCGCTCTTCGCCTACGAGGACGAGCCCGAGCTCAGCGGCCCGGTCCGCCGCAGCATCGTCGGCCGTTCGGCCGAGGAGGTGGACCACGCCCCGCCGCGCGGCCGCTACGCCCCGGCGCTGCCGGCCCGCAGCGCGCGGGCCCGAGCGGCGTCCCGCTGGGGCGGCGAGGTCGGCGGCATCGTGGTGCCGGGTGCCGGTGGCCGCAGCGCGGTGCCGTGGGTGATCGGCGGCTCGGTGGCCCTGCTGGGCGGCGCCGTGGTGCTGGTCAGGGCACTGCGCCGACGCTAGGCCCTGTCCGGCCGACAGGACCTCGTCGCGAGCACCCCCGAGCGTTCAGGCCCTAGACTGAACGCTCATGAGCAACGACCGCGACGCCCTGCTGGCACAGATCAAGGACAAGGCCGTCGTGCACGGCAAGGTCACCCTCTCCTCCGGCAAGGAGGCCGACTACTACGTCGACCTGCGCCGGATCACGCTGGACGGCGAGGCCGCCCCGCTGGTCGGCCGGGTGATGCTGGACGCGACCTCGCACCTGGAGTACGACGCCGTCGGCGGTCTGACCCTGGGTGCCGACCCGGTGGCCGCCTCGATGCTGCACGCCGCCGCCGCGCGCGGACAGAAGCTGGACGCCTTCGTGGTCCGCAAGGCGGGCAAGGCGCACGGCCTGCAGCGCCGGATCGAGGGCCCCGAGGTGAAGGGCCGCCGGGTGCTGGCGGTCGAGGACACCTCCACCACCGGCGGCTCGGTGCTGACCGCCGTCGAGGCGCTGCGCGAGGCGGGCGCCGAGGTGGTCGGCGTCGCGGTGATCGTCGAGCGCGGTGGCGCGGCCGCCGTCGAGGAGCAGGGCCTGGCGTACGTGACCGCGTACACCCTGGACGACCTGGGCCTCTGACCCGTACGGAGACTCCGGACAGCACGAAGGGCCGGGCCCTGTTTCACGTGAAACCGCGTGGAACGGGGCCCGGCCCTCTGTCGTGAACGCCGTGGAGGCCGTCGACGCTGCGAAGACCGTCGACGCTGCGAAGACCGTGAACGCCGCGAAGGCCGTCGAGGCCGCAGCAGGGGTCTCAGCCGCGCCGGTGCCGCCCGCTGCCGCTCTGCGCCACGTCGGCGGCCGGGGTCTCGACCAGGCCGGCCTTCTTCTTCCGGCGCTCCCGCATGACCTCGACCAGGATCGGCGAGATCGACAGCAGCACGATCAGCAGCACCGCCGGGATCAGGTACTTGTCGATCACCGGGGCGAGGGCGTCGCCGAAGAAGTAGCCGATCAGCAGCATGGACTCGGTCCACAGCACGCCGCCGATGACGTTCCAGACGAAGAAGGTCCGGGCGGGCATCTCCAGGGTGCCGGCCACCGGGTTCAGGAAGGTCCGGATGATCGGCATGAAGCGGGCCAGTACCACGGCCTTGCCCGAGCCGAACTTGTTGAAGTACTCCTCCGCCTTCACCACGTACTCGCGGCGGAAGATCTTCGAATCGGGCTTGTCGAACATCCTCGGCCCGACCTTGGCCCCGATCAGGTGCCCGAGCTGGGCTCCGGCGACCGCCGCGATCGGGCAGCCGACGAGCAGCACCGCGATCGGCAGCTTCGCGCCGTCGCCGAGCACCGAGGAGGCCGCGTTCGAGGCGGCGACGCCCGCCAGGATCAACAGCGAGTCGCCCGGGAAGAAGAAGCCGACCAGCAGGCCGGTCTCCGCGAAGATGATCGCGATCAGCCCGATGGCGCCGAGGGACGAGATCAGGGATTTGGCGTCGAGCAGATTGACGGCCAGCTGGTTGTAGTCCACGGGCGCAGGATAGCGGGCGTACCTTTCCGGCGACTTCCGGCCAAGCCCCGCGGGCCCGGTCCGGGCGGGCCGACGGGTTCCGGCCGAGCCGTCACGTGCGACGTCCCGACAGGCGGGCTCCTGCTGACCTGCGGGCACGAGTCTGGGAAGATGGCCCAGGCGTCCGGTCCGCGGCGGCCCACCACCCTCAGGGCCCCACCGCGGAGGTCGCCTCGAACCTTGGTGCCGGAGAGCCACACCGCAGCGCCGCGCGTCGGCGGGCCGGCACGGAGTCGTCACGAAGGCGTACACAGCGTCGGACAGCACCGTCCGTACGCCGCAACCCGACAGGAGCGGATCGCATGCCCATCGCAACTCCCGAGGTCTACAACGAGATGCTGGACCGGGCCAAGGCGGGCAAGTTCGCCTACCCGGCCATCAACGTCACCTCGTCGCAGACCCTGCACGCCGCGCTGCGTGGTTTCGCCGAGGCCGAGAGCGACGGGATCATCCAGATCTCGACCGGTGGCGCGGAGTTCCTGGGCGGCCAGCACAACAAGGACATGGTGACCGGCGCGGTCGCGCTCGCCGAGTTCGCCCACATCGTCGCCGCCAAGTACGACATCACCGTCGCGCTGCACACCGACCACTGCCCGAAGGACAAGCTGGACGGCTACGTCCGCCCGCTGCTGGCGGTGTCCGCCGAGCGCGTGGCCAAGGGCGAGAACCCGCTGTTCCAGTCGCACATGTGGGACGGCTCGGCCGAGACCCTCGCCGACAACCTGGCGATCGCCCAGGAGCTGCTGGCCCAGGCCGCCGCCGCGAAGATCATCCTCGAGGTCGAGATCACCCCGACCGGCGGCGAGGAGGACGGCGTCACCCACGAGATCAACGACGAGCTGTACACCACCGTCAACGACGCCGTGCGCACCGCCGAGGCGCTGGGTCTGGGCGAGAAGGGCCGCTACCTGCTGGCCGCCTCGTTCGGCAACGTGCACGGCGTGTACAAGCCGGGCAACGTCGTGCTGAAGCCGGAGCTGCTGCGCGAGCTGCAGGACGCGATCGGCAAGCAGTACGGCAAGACCGACCCGTTCGACTTCGTCTTCCACGGCGGCTCGGGCTCCACCGCCGAGGAGATCGCCACCGCGCTGGAGAACGGCGTCGTGAAGATGAACCTGGACACCGACACCCAGTACGCCTTCACCCGCCCGGTGGCCGGCCACATGTTCGCCAACTACGACGGCGTGCTGAAGGTCGACGGCGAGGTCGGCAAGAAGAACACCTACGACCCGCGCACCTGGGGCAAGCTGGCCGAGGCCGGCATGGCCGCCCGCGTGTTCGAGGCCGCCGAGCAGCTGCGCTCGGCCGGCAAGCGCCTGAAGTGACAAGCGTCTGAAGTGAGGGGCGTCTGAGGTCACCAGCGCCTGAACCGACCGTGCCCCCGGTGGATGATCCACCGGGGGCACGGTCGTGTCCGGGTCCCTACAGCTCGGACGACTGCTTGAGCTCGGTGTACGCCTCCGCGCTGCTGTCCTTCAGGAACTGCCAGCAGCGGGCCTCCTCCTCGGTCTCCTTGATCGCGCCGGCCGCCCGGGCGAGCGCCGCCAGGCAGCGCAGGAAGCCGCGGTTGCCGCGGTGGTCCCACGGCACCGGGCCGTGGCCCTTCCAGCCGGCGCGGCGCAGCGCGTCCAGGCCGCGGTGGTAGCCGGTGCGGGCGTAGGCGTAGGACTCGACGTGGCGGCCGGCCACGTAGGCGTCGTCGGCGAGCATGGCCCAGCCGAGGCAGAAGGCCGGGAATTCGGCGACCACCTGGGTCGGTGAGGCCGACTCCTCCGCCAGCATCCGGTAGGGCTGCTCGTCCTCCGGCAGAAGGGTCGGTTCGGGGCCGTCGAGAAGATTCTTGTGAATCGCCATGGAGTGCAGTCTGCCATCCGGGGCCCTGGGGTCAACCGCCCGGCCGTGATCGGGCGCCCGCTCGACCGGCACGGGGCCGGGGTCCGCGCAGCGCCCGGCTCACCCCGGAGGTTGCATACCGGGTATATGGACATTCACCCGTTCGCCATGCCAGGGTGTGGCTCGTGCCCGCAGCCAGATCCGCCCGCAGGCGAGCCACTCCACCCAAGAACGCTCGCAACAGACGCCGCCGGTCACGCCGCAGGATCGGCCCTGGCATGCTCACGGCAATGATCGCCTCCGTCGTCCTGCTGGGCGTCGCGGCCTTCGCGCTGAACGGCTCCACGGACACTCCGACCCCCGCCACCACCCAGGCCCGGTTCGCCCCGCCCGCCGAACAGTCGCCCGGCACCGCGTCGGCGGCGGCGACACCCACCAGCGCGCCCACGGCGGCCCCGACGCCGACCCCGACGCCCACCGCTCCGGACCCCGGCCCCACCAAGGGCTCGGGCACCTTCAGCATCGCCCCCGCCAGCGCCAAGGCGGTCGGCCGCGGCACCGTGCGCCGCTACCGGGTGGAGGTCGAGGACGGCATCGGCCTCGACGCCACGTCCGCCGCCGCCCAGATCCACGGCATCCTCGGCGATCGCCGCGGCTGGACCAACGACCGCAAGAACGCCTTCCAGCTGGTCGCCGGCGGCTCGTACGACTTCACCGTGAAGATCGCCTCCCCGGTCACCGTGGACAAGATCTGCGGCGCCTCCGGCCTGGACACCCACGGCGAGGTCAACTGCAACGTCGGCAACCAGGTGCTCGTCAACTCCAAGCGCTGGAACACCGGTTCGCCCCAGTTCAGCGGCCCGCTGGACGAGTACCGGGCGCTGATCATCAACCACGAGGTCGGCCACCGGATCGGCCACGGGCACGAGACCTGCCCCGGCCCCGGCAAGCCCGCGCCCGCGATGATGCAGCAGATCTACGGACTCAAGGGCTGCGCGCCGAACGCCTGGCCGTACTCGGCCGAGGGCACCTACCTGAGCGGCCCGGCCGTCCCCTAGGGTCCGTCCGGCGGACCGTGCCGGACGGACCCCAGCGGTACGGACCGGAACGGAGTTGAGACCTGATCGGCGATCCCCCGGCACAACCAGCACCTACCCTGCGGTCATGACCGCAGCCCAACGCCGAAAGCTCACCGCCGTGTTCGCCGCCGCCGGGATCGCCCTGGGCGCCGCCGCCTGCTCGTCCTCGTCCGGCACCGGGCCGGGCGGCGGGCCACTGTCCTACGACCGGGTCCGGTCGACCGCCCTGGACCTGGTGAAGAACAAGTCCACCAGCTGCCCGTTCGGCCTCGACCTCGCGAAGGCGACGGCCGCCGCCGGGATCAGCGGCACCGTCGCCCCCGCCGTGACGGACGGACGTTCCGTCACCGGCAACACCGGCGACGGCGTGCCCGCCCAGCCCTGGCCGTCGGCGGTCAGCCACCCACCGACCATGACCGAGATGCCGGCCACGCCGCCGAACGCCCAGATCACCTGCTCGTACACGGTCGGCCCGTCCACCGTCGACCTCGAACTGCTGGCCGTGCCGAAGAACGACTACGGCGTCAGCATGATGCTCCCCGCGATCCAGCGCGCCGGGCTGCTCAGCGTGGATCAGCTCACCCGGTTCTCCACCGACCGCCCCTCCGTCGGGCAGACCAGGATCACGCCGGGCCAGGGAACGGCCGCCGTCGCCCGGATCGCGCTGCACGGCGACGGCGACCTGGTGCTGATGCTCGACCAGAACACCACCGCCCAGGACGACCGGAACCCGGCCCTGGCCGGCGAACCCCTGCGCAAGACCGCCGAGAACCTGGCCGGGCAGCTGCGCTAGGGGGGGGTGCTCCGGCGTCGCGTGCCCGGCGGGAACTGTCAGAAGCGCCCTAGCCAAGTCCTAGCCAAGTCCTAGCCCAGGACCGGCAGGTACTCCCCCAGGTCGCTGCGCTCGCCGGAGGCGGACACCTCGTGGTCCGCCACCGCGGCCGCCCACGGCACCCGGCCCGTGGCGAGCCGGATCCAGGTCAGCGGGTCGGTCTCGACCACGTTGGGCGGGGTGCCGCGGGTGTGCCGGGGGCCCTCGACGGCCTGGACGACGGCGTACGGCGGGATCCGCAGCTCGACCGCCCCGCCGGGCGCCCGGGCGGCCAGCGCGTCGGCCAGCAGCCGGGTGACGGCGGCCAGGGCCTGGCGGTCGTGCGGGAAGGCGGCCAGGCCGAGGGCCTCGGCCAGGTCGTCGGCGTGCACCACGGTCTCGACCAGCCGGGTGACCAGCATGTCGGCGAGCGTCATCGAGCCCAGCCGGATCTCGAACCGCCGTGCCGGGTCGGCGGCTTCGGGCCGCGCGAGCAGTCCGGTCAGGGCGTCGGCGGCCCGCCCGAAGGCCTCCGCGACCGCGACCGCGTCCCCGTCGAACTCCGCCCCGACCCGCTCCCGGGCCTGCTCGTCCAGGAGCGGCGCCACCGTGCCGACCGCCGCCACCCAGCCCGTCAGGTCGAGCGGCGGGCGCCCCTGGAGCGGGTCGTCCAGGTGCGCGGGGAGGTACTCCAGCTGGACGGCCAGGTGCGCGAGCAACTCCCGCACCCGCCAGTCCCCCAGCCTGGTCGGCAGGTCCAACTGCCCGTCGGCGAGGCCCGCCACGGCGGCACGCAACGCCCCGGTCTGGGCGGCCAGCGCGGCGCGGACCTTCTGCGGTTGGTAGGTGCGGGACTTGGCAGGCATGGGGCCCAACATACGCCGAGGGGCGGACGGTTCAGAACGAACCGCCCGCCCCTCGGAACAGCCGATCAGGCCAGCAGGGCCTCGATGACGCCGGTGTGGGCGTCCTTCAGCTCGGCCAGCGTGACGCTGAACTGCCCCTGGACGTCGATGCTGTCGCCGTCCACGACACCGATCCGGGTGGCCGGCAGGCCACGCGCGGTGCACATGTCGTTGAAGCGGAGCTCCTCGCTGCGCGGCACCGCCACGACGGCACGGCCGGCCGACTCCGAGAACAGCAGGACGAACGGGTCGGTGCCCTCGGGCACGACGATCCGGGCGCCGTGGCCGCCCTTGAGGCAGCTCTCCACGAGCGCCTGGCCGAGGCCGCCGTCGGAGAGGTCGTGCGCGGCGTCGATCATGCCGTCGCGCGAGGCGGCGATCAGGATGTCGCCGAGCAGCCGCTCGCGCTCCAGGTCCACCTTGGGCGGCAGGCCGCCGAGGTGGTCGTGGACGACCTGCGACCAGGCCGAGCCGCCGAGTTCGTCCGCGGTGTCGCCGAGCAGGTAGAGCAGCTGCCCCTCCTCGGCGAAGGCGACCGGGGTGCGCCGGGTGACGTCGTCGATGACGCCGAGCACCGCGACCACCGGGGTCGGGTGGATGGCGACGTCGCCGGTCTGGTTGTACAGCGAGACGTTGCCACCGGTGACCGGGGTGCCGAGCACCAGGCAGGCGTCGGCCAGGCCGCGGGTCGCCTCGGCGAACTGCCACATGACGTCCGGGTCCTCGGGGGAGCCGAAGTTGAGGCAGTCGGAGACGGCGAGCGGCTTGGCGCCGCCGGCCGCGACGTTGCGGTAGGACTCGGCCAGGGCCAGCTGGGCGCCGGTGTACGGGTCCAGCTTGGTGTAGCGGCCGTTGCCGTCGGTGGCGACCGAGACGCCGAGGTTGGTCTCGTCGTCGATCCGGATCATGCCCGAGTCCTCGCCGTGCGAGAGCACGGTGTTGCCGAGCACGTAGCGGTCGTACTGGTCGGTGATCCAGGACTTGGAGGCCTGGTTCGGGTGGCTCGCGACCTTCAGCAGATCGGCCTTGAGGCCCTCGCCGGTGGTCGGGCGGGCCAGCCGCTCGGCGGTGGGGGCGTCGGCCTGCAGCGCGTCCTGCCAGCTCGGGCGGGCGTAGGGGCGCTGGTAGGTCGGGCCCTCGTGGGCGACGGTGCGCGGGGGCACGTCCACCACGAGCTCGCCGTGCCAGAAGATCTCCAGGCGCTCGCCGTCGGTCACCTCGCCGATGACGTTGGCGATGACGTCCCACTTCTCGCAGATCTCCAGGAAGCGGGCGACCTTGTCGGGCTCGACGATCGCGCACATGCGCTCCTGCGACTCGCTCATGAGGATCTCCTCCGGCGAGAGCGTGTGGTCGCGCAGGTGCACGGTGTCGAGGTCGATCCGCATGCCGCCGGAGCCGGCCGAGGCCAGCTCGCTGGTGGCGCAGGACAGGCCGGCGCCGCCGAGGTCCTGGATGCCCTTGACGAGCTTCTCCCGGAAGATCTCCAGGGTGCACTCGATCAGGAGCTTCTCCTGGAACGGGTCGCCGACCTGGACGGCCGGGCGCTTGGCCGGCTTGGTGTCGTCGAAGGTCTCGGAGGCCAGCACCGAGACGCCGCCGATGCCGTCGCCGCCGGTGCGGGCGCCGTACAGGATGACCTTGTTACCGGCCCCGGAGGCCTGCGCGAGGTGGATGTCCTCGTGCTTCATGACACCCACGCACAGGGCGTTGACCAGCGGGTTGCCCTGGTAGCAGGAGTCGAAGACGACCTCGCCGCCGATGTTCGGCAGGCCCAGGCAGTTGCCGTAGCCGCCGATGCCCGCGACGATCCCGGGCAGCACGCGCCGGGTGTCCGGGTGGTCGGCCGCACCGAAGCGCAGCGGGTCCATCACGGCGACCGGGCGGGCGCCCATCGCCAGGATGTCGCGCACGATGCCGCCGATGCCGGTGGCCGCGCCCTGGTAGGGCTCGATGTACGAGGGGTGGTTGTGCGACTCGACCTTGAAGGTGACCGCGTAGCCCTGGCCGACGTCGACCACTCCGGCGTTCTCGCCGATGCCGACGAGCATCGCGTCCGAATCCGGCTTCTTCTCGCCGAACTGCTTCAGGTGGACCTTGCTGCTCTTGTACGAACAGTGCTCGGACCACATGACCGAGTACATCGCGAGTTCGGCGCCGGTCGGGCGGCGGCCGAGAATCTCCCGGATGCGCGCGTACTCGTCCTGCTTCAGGCCGAGTTCGGCCCACGGCTGGGCGGCGTCCGGGGTCTGCTCGGCGTTCTTGACGGTGTCGAGGCTCATCAGGCGTTCACCAGCTGCTTCAGGACGGAAGTGAAGAAGCCCAGGCCCTCGGTGCTCGGGCCGGTGAGCGGCTCCACGGCGTGCTCCGGGTGCGGCATCAGGCCGACGACATTGCCGGCGGCGTTGGTGATGCCGGCGATGTCGCGGTACGAACCGTTCGGGTTGACGTCGAGGTACCGGGCCACGACCCGGCCCTCGGCCTCGAGTTCGTCCAGGACGTGCGCGTCGGCGACGAAGCGGCCCTCGCCGTTCTTCAGCGGGACGACGATTTCCTGGCCCGCCGTGTAATCCCGGGTCCAGGCGGTCTCCGCGTTCTCGATGCGCAGCTTCTGGTCGCGGCAGATGAAGTGCAGCGAGTCGTTCCGGGTGAGCGCGCCGGGCAGCAGGTGCGATTCGCACAGCACCTGGAAGCCGTTGCAGATACCCAGCACGGGCATTCCGAGCCTGGCCTGCTCGATGACGGTGTCCATCACCGGCGAGAAGCGGGAGATCGCGCCGCAGCGCAGATAGTCGCCGTAACTGAATCCGCCGGGCAGGACGACGGCGTCGACCTGGTGGAGATCCTTGTCACGGTGCCAGAGGGCGACCGGCTCCGCGCCGGCCAGGCGGACCGCGCGCTGGGCGTCGCGGTCGTCGAGGGATCCGGGGAAAGTGACGACGCCTACGCGGGTGGTCACTTCGCCTCCTCCTCGACCCGGACGGTGAAGTCCTCGATCACGGTGTTGGCGAGAAAGGTCTCGGCGGCTTCGCGGATACGGGCGAGCGCGGCGTCGTCGACCGGGCCCTCCAGCTCCAGCTCGAAACGCTTGCCCTGGCGGACGTCGGCGATCCCGGTGAATCCGAGACGGGGCAGTGCTCGCTGCACCGCCTGTCCCTGGGGGTCGAGGATCTCCGGCTTGAGCATGACGTCGACTACGACGCGTGCCACTGGCACTCCCGGTGGTGTCTTCGGTGAGGCGGGGGAACTCCAGACTACCGGCCGTTCGGGGCAGGATTGCTGGCCGGGGCGGGTGACGCGCGTAGACCCAGGACCCTTACGGCACAAGGGATCCAGCACCCCCACCCCCCGCAAGACCCGGCCCGTTTCCGGTGATTCGCGGGCCCGGACCACGACGCGCGAAGAACACCCGAATACGGCACTTGGGGACAGATCCGCCCGTCCCGCACTCCGGTATCCCGCAGTCCCGCGAAGACTCGTGAATATCCGGAAAAGAATGTCGAACTCTTCGATTTCGACCCCCTTCGGGTGCAGAATAGGGCCACCTGTCGCGGCAAGTGCTGCGTATCCGGCGGGCCACCAGGCCTGCCCGTATGCGCTTGCGCGAGTTGGTGCACATCAGGCCACCCGTCGCACTCCGCGAACCGGCGGCCGAATTGCCCGAGAGGATTGACACCCATGGCTCAGCGTGTAGTTGTCACGCTCTCCGACGACCTGGACGGCGGCGCCGCCGCAGAAACCGTCCACTTCGGCGTCGACGGGAAGTCGTACGAGATCGACCTGTCCGTGGACAACGCGGAAAAGCTGCGGGAGGCCCTCGCTCCGTTCGTTGCGGCCGGCCGTCGCCAGAGCCGCACCGGAAAGTCCTTCCGCCGCACCGCGCTCACCCCGGACCCGGCCGCCGTGCGCGCCTGGGCCCTGTCGCGCGGGATGGAACTGCCGGCCCGCGGCCGCATCCCCAAGCACGTGTACGAGGCGTTCGCCGAGGCGAACTGATCCCGTCGGGGCACCGCCCCCGGTCGCCCTGCCCGCCTGGACCGAAAGGGTGGGGCGACCACCCCGAACGATGCTGTAGAGTAATCCTCGTCGCCGCAACGGAGAGATCCGAAGAGGCGGCGGGTGCCCCACCAGGCACCATGCGGACGTGGCTCAGTTGGTAGAGCATCACCTTGCCAAGGTGAGGGTCGCGAGTTCGAATCTCGTCGTCCGCTCGCAGTGCGCGAGCACAGCACAACTCAATAGTTTGACCCTGCGGACGTGGCTCAGTTGGTAGAGCATCACCTTGCCAAGGTGAGGGTCGCGAGTTCGAATCTCGTCGTCCGCTCCAGCACGAAGGCCCCCTCGATCGAGGGGGCCTTCGACGTATTCCCGCACTTCCTTCCCCGCTCTCCCCATGACATTTGTCATCGCCGACCCGTGGATCCGCACCGCCGATTCATGACGGCGCGCACTGCCCGCGCGGCCGGGTCCGCGGAAGGCTCGGGGCATGGAGAAGAGCCAGCCCGCCCACCCCGGCGACAGCGTGATCGAGGTCACCGACCTGCACCGCCGCTACGGCACCGGCGCCACCGAGTACCACGCCGTCCGCGGCGTCGACCTGACCGTCGGCCGCGGCGAGCTGTTCGCCCTGCTCGGCACCAACGGCGCCGGCAAGACCTCCACCATGGAGGTCATCGAGGGTCTGGCCGCGCCCGGCGGCGGCACCGTCCGGGTGCTCGGCCGTGACCCCTTCAAGGAGCGCACCGCCGTCCGACCGCGGATCGGCATCATGCTCCAGGAGGGCGGCTTCCCCGGCGAGCTCACCGCCTCCGAGACCGGCCGCACCTGGGCCGGGATGACCAGCGGCGCCCGCCCGGTCGCGGAGGCCCTGGAACTGGTCGGCCTCGGCCACCGCGCCGACGTCCGGGTCAAGCAGCTGTCCGGCGGCGAACGGCGCCGACTCGACCTCGCGATGGCCCTGCTCGGCCGCCCCGAGGTGCTGTTCCTGGACGAGCCCAGCACCGGACTCGACCCGGAGGCGCGCGCCGCCGTCTGGCGGCTGGTGCGCGAACTGCGCGCCCAGGGCACCACGGTGCTGCTCACCACCCACTACCTGGAGGAGGCGGAGGAGCTCGCCGACCGGCTGGCCATCATGCACGGCGGCCGGGTCGTCACCACCGGCACCGTCGCCGAGGTGATCGCCGGCCGGCCCTCCCGGATCACCTTCGAGCTCCCCGAGTTCGCCGGCAGCGCGCTGCCCGTCCTGCCCGGGGCCGAGGTCACCGTCGACGGCCGCAAGGTCACCGTGCAGAGCACCGGCCTCCAGGACACCCTCACCGACCTGCTCGGCTGGGCCCGGCACCACGGGATCGCCCTCGGCGCCCTGGACGCCCGCAGTGCCTCGCTGGAGGAGGCCTTCCTCGCCATCGCCTCCGAGGCCGCCCACCAGGCCCCGCCGCAGGCCCCCGCCGCCGCCCGCCCCGCCCGCCCCGCCCGCCGCCGCCTGATCGGATCCGCCCGATGACCACCGCCACCGCCACGGGTGCCCCGAGCACCACCGCCGGCCGACTGTTCGCCCTCGGCCGCGCCGAGGCCACCCTGCTGCTGCGCAACCGCACCGCGCTGTTCACCGCCGTGGTGATGCCGGTCGTGCTGATCGGCACCCTGCGCGGCATGCTCAAGAAGCAGGCCGAGAACACCCCCGGGCTGGACGTCGACTCGATGCTGGTCTACGGCTCGGTCGGGATGATCCTGGCCTTCGTCGTCTACTACAACCTGACCGCCGCGTACGTCGGGCGGCGCGGTGAGCTGGTGCTCAAGCGGCTGCGCACCGGCGAGGCCGGGGACCTGGAGATCCTGCTCGGCACCGCCGTCCCCTCGCTCCTCCTCGGCCTGCTGATGGCCGCCCTGATCGGGGTCGGCGGCAGCCTCGGCCTGCACCTGGCGGTGCCGGTCAACCCGCTGCTGATGCTGGCCGGCCTGGTGCTCACCCTGGCCACCATGATCGCGCTGGCCGCGCTGTCCAGCGCCTTCACCAAGACCGTGGAGAGCGCGGGCATCACCACCCTGCCGGTCATGCTGGTCATGCAGTTCGGCTCCGGCCTGTTCGTCCCGCTGGAGGTCATGCCCTCGCAGCTGGCCGACGTCTGCCGCCTGCTGCCGACCACCCCGGCCTTCCAGCTGATCCGGGTCGGCTGGTTCGGCACCGACGGCTCGGCCTCCCCGACCGACTTCCTCGGCAGCTGGAGCGCCGCCGCACCGCACCTGGTCACCGGCACGGTCTGGTTCGGCCTGGCGGTCTGGGGCGCGGTCCGCTACTTCCGCTGGGAACCGCGCCGCTGACCTGGGGCGGGAGAGGGAAACCAGAAGACCGGCCCCCTGTTCCACCTCTGATATGAAGGCAGCGACACGATCGTGATCAGACGGGGAGCACTTCGATGGTCCGGGGGCCGATCCGACGCTGGCGGGGCTACGGCAAGCCGCAGCGCGCCGAGCTGTACTTCCGCTGGTCGCTCTACCTGATGGCCTGGTTCATGCTGCCGCTGAACCTGCTGGCCAGCGCCTCCGCCGTGCGGATCCAGGGGGCCGCGGCCACCGCCCAGGTCGGCCTGGTCCTGTCGCTGGCCTCCGTGCTGGTCACCCTCCGGGCGTACCGGACCTCGCTCGACCACTACCTGGGACGGCCCAGCACCTACCGGCGGTGGCTGATCGTCAACGGCGCTCTGAGCGTGGCCGGTTCCTGGATCGTCCTGCTGCTCGGCCCGGCCTCCGACGGGCTGTCGACCCACCCCGGCCCGCCGTTCACCGCGGTGATCGCCGCCGCCCTGGTCGGAGCGACCGCAGGCCCCACGGGGGTGGGCCTGCGGTGGCGGTGGGCCTCGCTCGTCGGAATCGCTCTGCCGTTCACGATCGCCCCGGCAATGCTGCTGGCCGGAATCGGCTTCGCCACCACCTGCGGATGGGTCTGCGGTTCGGTCTTCGGCGTCCTCCTCCTGATCGGCACCTGCCGCAGCTTCGCCTGGCTCACCGCCATCGTCTGGGAGCTGGACGTCGCCCGCGAGGCGCAGTCCCGGCTGGCCGTAGCCGAGGAGCGCCTGCGGTTCTCCCGCGACCTGCACGACGTGATGGGCCGCAACCTCACCACCATCGCGCTGAAGAGCGAACTCGCCGTCCAGCTCGCCCGGCGAGGACGCCCGGAGGCCGCCGAGCAGATGGCCGAGGTACAGAAGATCGCCCAGGAGTCGCAGCGCGAGGTCCGGGACGTCATCCGCGGCTACCGCACCGCCGACCTGCACGCCGAGGCGATCGGCGCCCGCGCCGTACTGCGCGCCGCCGACGTCAGCTGCGAGATCGACCTCGGCGAGGACCTCGACCGGCTGCCGCACCCCGTGCAGTCGGTGCTCGGCTGGGTGATCCGCGAGGCCACCACCAACGTGCTGCGGCACAGCGAGGCAGCCCACTGCCTGATCCGGCTGCGGCAGCGGGACGGCCAGGCGGTGCTGGAGCTGGAGAACGACGGGGTGCCAGCCGTGCCGCTGCCCTCCCAGGGCGGTGGCACCGGACTGCGCGGCCTGCGCGAGCGGCTGGCCGCCCACGACGGCGAACTGAGCGTCCCGACCGCCGCGCCCGGTACCTTCCGGATGCTCGCCACCGTCCCGCTGCCAGGCTGAGAGAGGCCCCGATGACCGAGAACACCGCGCCCGTCCGCGTCCTGCTCGCCGACGACGAGCACCTGATCCGCGGCGCACTGGCCGCGCTGCTCTCGCTGGAGGACGACATCGAGGTGGTCGCCCAGGCCGGCTCCGGCCCGGAGGCGTTGGCGATGGCCCAGTCGCACCGGCCGGACATCGCGGTGCTGGACCTGCAGATGCCCGGCAAGGACGGCATCGAGGTGGCCACCGAGCTGCGCCGGCTGCTGCCGGACTGCCGCTGCATGATCGTCACCGGCCACGGCCGGCCCGGCTACCTGAAGCGGGCGCTGGAGGTCGGGGTGCGCGGCTTCCTGCCGAAGACCGTCTCCGCGGCCGACCTGGCCGGCATCATCCGCACCGTGCGCTCCGGCGGCCGGTACGTGGACCCGGAGCTGGCGGCGGACGCGATCAGCGCCGGGGAGACCCCGCTGACCCCGCGCGAGACGGACGTCCTGGAGCTGGCCGCGGACGGCACCCCGATCGCGGAGATCGCCGAGCGGGCCGCGCTGTCCCAGGGCACCGTGCGCAACTACCTGTCCTCGGCCGCCACCAAGCTGGGCGCGGAGAACCGGCACGCGGCGGTGCGGATCGCCCGCGAGCACGGCTGGATCTGACGCCGTACCCGCGGGCCGTCCGGGCGGCTCAGACCCAGCTGGTGCCGGTCAGCCGCTCGTACACCTCGATGTACTTGGCGCGGGTCCGCTCGACCACCTCGGCCGGCAGCTCCGGCGGCGGCTGCTCGCTGTAGCGGTCCCAGCCGGAGGCCGGGGAGACCAGCCAGTCACGGATCAGCTGCTTGTCGAAGGACGCCTGCGAGCGGCCCGGCCGGTAGTCGTCGGCCGGCCAGTAGCGGGAGGAGTCCGGGGTGAGCACCTCGTCGCCGATGATCAGCTCGCCGTCCAGCAGGCCGAACTCGAACTTGGTGTCGGCCAGGATGATGCCGCGGTCACGGGCGATGTCCCGGGCCCGGGCGTAGACGTCCAGGGTGGTACGGCGGACCTGGTTGGCCAGCTCGGCGCCGATCCGGCGGGCGGTCTCCTCGTACGGGACGTTCTCGTCGTGCTCGCCGACCTCGGCCTTGAGGGCCGGGGTGTAGATCGGGGCGGGCAGCTCGGAGCTGTTCTCCAGGCCCTCCGGCAGGGCGATGCCGCAGACCGTGCGGCTCTCCTCGTACTCGGTCAGGCCGGAGCCGGCCAGGTAGCCGCGGGCGACCGCCTCGACCGGGATCATCTCCAGGCTCTTGCAGATCAGCGTGCGGCCCTTCCAGTCGGCGGGGGCGCCGGCCGGGACCTCGGTGGAGATCACGTGGTTGGGGACGATGTCGGCGATCCGCTCGAACCACCACAGCGAGAGCTGGGTGAGGACGCGGCCCTTGTCCGGGATCTCGTTCGGCAGCACCCAGTCGTGGGCGGACGTCCGGTCGCTGGCCACCATCACCAGCTCGCCCGCTTCGGTGCGGTACAGGTCGCGCACCTTGCCGGTGTGCAGGTGGACCAGGCCGGGTACCAGCACCGGCTCGGGCTTGGTGACAAATCCGCTCAAGGTGTTCAGTCCTCAGGGGTCGTTCACGGGCGTGGGGCACCGCGAAAGGGGAGGTCACTGCTCCCGCAGTCTTTCACGCCCGCCCGGGCCCGGTTCCTGCGGAGCCGGGGCTCAGTTCTTGCAGAGCCGGTCCAGCAGGTTGGCGGTGGCCCGCTGGACCCGCTCGTCGGTGAGCCCGGGGCGGCCCAGCGCGGGCGACCAGGCGAAGGTGCCGGCCGCGAAGACGTACGCGCCGCTGGGCGCCCGGTACAGCGAGGTCTCCTGGTAGCGGGTGCGGCCGGCCAGGTCCCGGTACGGCGAGTGGGCCAGCAGCACCCGCTCGGTGTGCTCGGGCAGCGCGACCTTCGGGTAGTACCGGTCGGCCTCCCCCGCGACCAGGCCGGGCAGCTCGTCGCCCTCCTGCAGGCCGGTGCCGTCCCAGAGCCAGTGCCCGGTGTGCCGGGCGACCAGCGGCACCGGCGCGGCGACCCGGCCCGAGTACTGCACCCCCAGCAGGTGCTGCTCGGGCTCGCCGGCGTCCCGCCACAGCGCGCTGGCCGCGCCGGGCACCCCGGCGGCCGGGCTGCCCGGCCCGGCCTTCTGCCGCTTGCGGCAGTTGAGCAGCCGGTTGGGCTCGCCGGAGGCGGCGGCGGTCAGCTCGACCCGCCAGTACATGGTGTTGGCGGACAGGAAGACCAGCGAGGTGCCGCCGTCCCGGGCCCGTTCGGCGGCCCGTCTCATCGGCTCGGACCAGTACTCGTCGTGGCCCGGGAAGACCAGCGCGCGGTGCTCGGCCGGGTCCACCAGACCGGCGTGCAGGTCGGTGGCGGTGGCGTAGGAGAGGTCGTAGCCGTAGCGCTCGGCCCAGCGGATGAAGTCGTACGCGTGGCCGACGTGCAGCGGCAGTCCGGCGGTGGCGTGCGGGCGGTCGAAGGACACCGTGACGGCCGCCTCGGGCTCGCCGACCAGGCTGCCCCGGCCGTCCCAGGCGTGGTAGAGGCTGGCGCCGGTGCGGCCGTCCTCGGGGAACAGGTTGTACGCCTGCCAGGTCACGTCCGGGAGCACCAGGAGCAGCTCGGCGGTGCGCCCCTGGTCGGCGAAGTCCCTCACGGTGAAGGGGATGTGGCTGCGGTGCAGCATGTCGGCGGTGGTCAGCACGGCGACGTACGCGCCGGGCTTCCAGTGCGCCGGGATCTGCAGTCGCCAGGAGTGCCACCAGTGGTGGCAGGAGACCGTCCGCTCGACCACCAGCGGGGCGGGCTGGGCGAGGCCGGCCACCAAGGGGCTGTCGGTCATGTGGCGGGCGCCGTCGCCGCCGTAGTGGCCGATCCGGTAGACGCTCACGGTGAAGTCGCGGGGCGGGTTGACGGTGACCCGGAAGTCCACCGAGCCGCCGGGGCGGACCACCCCGGCCGAGGCGAAGCCCTTGATCTGCTGGTCCACGTCGTTGGAGCTCTGCGGAGTGCCGACCGGCGGCTTGGTCCGCGCGCCGGCCGACAGCGGCTGCTGGCCGGGCGCGTCCACCGAGACGTACCAGGGCACGGCGCCCTCGGCCCCGGCCAGGTACTGGTCGGGGCTGCGCAGCCAGGGCAGCGGGCCCTGGCCGAAGGGGTCGGAGACGCTGTAAGCGTGCGTGCCCGACTCCCAGCGGCGGTTGAGTTCCGTCCCCACGCGCCCCTCCCAGGTGCACTTCCGTCCGGTTGGCACGTGCCCCCCGGATGTGCGTGCGGTCTAATACACCACACGGCGCTGGCGCTCCGTCACCCCACGGTAGCAATTGGTGCCGGGAATCTTCCGGGCCGTCAGGACAGGGCCTCCGGCCTGCGGATACGGCCGGCGGCCGGAGCCCACGGGGGCGCGTGCCGGCGCTCCGAGCGCCGCCCGGGACGGCTGCGACGTCAGAGGCGGACGGGTTTCTCGAGCCTGACCTCGGCGGCGTCCAGCCAGGCGCGCAGCGGACCGTCCTGGCCCTGCTCCACGGCCTGGGCGACCGGGCCGGCCAGGTCGGTGCGGCGGACCCCGCCGAGCAGCAGCACCGGGCCGTCCAGCCAGTCCAGGCCGGGCGCGCCGCCCGCGGTGTCCACGGCGGCGCAGCAGACCATCGCGGTGACGTGGTCGACCAGCAGGTCGCGGCCGGTGCGGTCGGGTTCGAGCAGCGGGGCCGGGGCGGTGGTGCGGGCCAGCTGGGCTGCCAGGGCGGCCGCCAGCTGCTCGCCGTCGCCCTCGGCGAGCCGGAGCAGCAGCCGGGTGAGAGTCGGGGCGCCGGGGCGGGACTGCGGGGCCAGCCGGTCCAGCGCGGACTGCAGGCCGGTGGCCCGGGCCCGCCAGCCGACGTCCACCACCCCGGCCGGGTAGTCGGCCCACTCCAGCTCGTGCCAGGCGCCGGCCGCCGGACGGCCGAAGAACAGCTCGGCGGCGAGCCGGGAGACCGCCCGGTCCACCTCGCCGGGCTCCTCCAGCAGGTCGCAGGCGGGGCGGTCGCCGAGCCGGGTGCCGTAGCCGTCGGCCAGCCGGTCGCGGCGGGACAGCTCGGTCAGTGCGGCGACCACGCCGGCGTTCAGGTGCACCGGGTGGCGGCCGAGCCGCCAGGCGGGCAGCGCGACCCGGGTGAGCAGCCGGTCCCAGCCGGCGTAGGCCAGGCCGACCTGCTCCTGGGCGGCGATCCGCAGGCCGTAGTCGACCGTCCGGGCCTGCTCGGAGGCCCAGCTCGCGACCGACCGCTCCAGCTCGGCGGAGTGGCCGCGGCAGGCGCCCAGCAGCCGGCGGGTGATCCGCCGGGTGATCCGGTCGGCGAACCCGGCCGGGCCGCGGCGGGGCGGGGCGGGCGGCCCGGCCAGGGTGCCGCCGCCGAGGCCGGGAGCGGTGCCCGCGCCGGAGTCCAGGCAGGCGTCCAGGCTGCGCAGGAAGCGGCGGGCGGCGGCGATCTCCGGGTCCGCGGAGGCGGCGGTGCCGGCCACCACGGGGGCGAGCAGGGCGCGCAGCTCGCCGGCCCGCATCCACCACAGGAAGGGCGAGCCGATCACCAGCACCGGCGCGGGCGGCCCGGCGTGCGGCCGAGGTCCGTGGGGGCGCCGGGGCGGCGCGACGTCCTCCAGCCAGCTGTCGCAGTCCGGGGTGAGGGCCACCGCGGAGGGCGCGGGGACGTCCAGCCGGTCGGCCAGTTCGTCGATCAGCCGGTACAGCTCGGGGGCGGCGCCCCGCTCGACCGGTACGGCCGGGGTCCGTGGCGGGACCGCCCGGCGCAGGGCGCGGGCGGTCAGCCCGGCCACCAGCAGGGTCAGCGCGGCGACCGCGCATATCACCCAGCGGGCGGCGTCCCAGCCGGCGGCGTCGGAGGAACCGGCGGCCCCGATCCGGCCGGTGAACCGGCCCGCGAGCAGGACCACCGCGACGGCGGCGGGCAGGACGGCCGCGGCCAGAGCGAGGCCCCGGATCCGCAGGACCGCTTGGGCGTGAGCGCGCGCGGTGTCGACGGCCATACGGTGCGGCACCCCCTTCGGAGCCCTCGGGCGCCCGTTACAGGCCCTGAGCCGACTCGAAACGATCAGTTCCGACCGGGAAGCGGAGGTGTCCGATCCCCGGCAGTGCATGCTGTGTGGCGCTACTGACATTTTCGACGCCCCGATCCGGGCGGGTGTTCCGGATCGGCCCGGTTTCCACTCGTCCCGGTGACGCCGCCCGGTCGTTGCGGTGACGCCGTCCGAATTCCGGACGCCCACGACCGGTCCGATGCGAAGCACCGGGCGACCGCCTGGCCGATCGCCGTCCAGCATCCCCCCGCGGGCGCGCCGCTACCCGGCGGCGACCCAGGCGCACGGCCCGTCGCACGGCGATCCAGCGCACCATAAGGCCGAGCGCCCGGTTACGTCAGCTGGATGCGGGTGCTATCACCCGATGGGCTGGAATCCGCCCGCCGAACGGTGAGTCGGCCCGCCGGACCACCCCCACCCCGGAAACGCCGGGGGCGCTGCGCCCTGTGGGTTGCCGGGCTGTAATTTTTGGGCTCGCTCGCGCCGTGCGTGGCGCAGGACCCGTGGCGCAGGCCCGATGGCGCAGGGCCCATGGCGCGGGGCCCATGGCGCGGGGCCTGTGTCGTTGGCCCCATGGCGCGGCCCCCGTGCGAGGGGTTCGCACGGGGGCCGCGAGGGGCGCGGGAGCCTCAGGCGGTGGCCGCCTTGAGCGCGATGTCGGTGCGGTGCTGGCCGCCCTTGAGGGAGATCCGGTCCACGGCCGCGTAGGCGCGGTCGCGGGCCTCGGCCAGGTCGGCGCCGGTCGCGGTGACCGACAGGACGCGGCCGCCGGCGCTGAGCACCCGGCCGTCCTGGTCCGTCGCCGTGCCGGCGTGCAGCACGTACGCGGTGCCGTCCGCCTCGGCCTCGGCCAGGCCCTCGATCGGGTCGCCGGTGCGGGGCGCGGCCGGGTAGCCCTCGGAGGCGACGACCACGGTGACGGCCGCCCCCTCGTCCCAGCGCAGCGGCTCCAGCTGGTCCAGGGTGCCGGTGGCGGAGGCCAGCAGCACGCCGGCCAGCGGGGTGCGCAGCCGGGCCAGCACGACCTGGGTCTCCGGGTCGCCGAAGCGGGCGTTGAACTCGATCACCCGGGTGCCGCGGGAGGTGAGCGCCAGGCCCGCGTACAGCAGGCCGGAGAACTCGGTGCCGCGGCGGCGCAGCTCGTCCACCGTGGGCTGGAGGACGGTGTCCAGGACCTCCTGGACCAGCCCGGCCGGGGCCCAGGGAAGCGGCGAGTAGGCGCCCATGCCACCGGTGTTGGGGCCCTCGTCGCCGTCCAGGGCGCGCTTGAAGTCCTGGGCGGGCTGCAGCGGCAGCACGGTGGTGCCGTCGGTGATCGCGAACAGCGAGACCTCGGGGCCGTCGAGGTACTCCTCGATGACCACGCGCTCGCAGGAGGCGGCGTGCGCCAGCGCGGCGGCGCGGTCGGAGGTGACCACGACGCCCTTGCCGGCCGCCAGGCCGTCGTCCTTGACCACGTACGGGGCGCCGAAGGCGTCCAGCGCCTCGGCGGCCTCCTCGGCGGTGGTGCAGACGTAGGAGCGGGCGGTGGGCACGCCGGCGCCGGCCATCACGTCCTTGGCGAAGGCCTTGGAGCCCTCCAGCTGCGCGGCCGCGCCGGAGGGGCCGAAGACCGGGATGCCGGCCGCGCGGACGGCGTCGGCGACGCCGGCCACCAGCGGGGCCTCCGGGCCGACCACCACCAGGTCGGCGCCGAGCTTCGCGGCCAGTTCGGCGACCTGCGCGCCGTCCAGCTGGTCGACCGGGTGGACCGTCGCCACTTGGGCCGTACCGGCGTTGCCCGGGGCACAGTGCAACTCGGTCACGGAGGGATCTTGGGACAGGGAGCGGCACAGGGCGTGTTCGCGGGCGCCGCCGCCGATGACGAGGACCTTCACGCCAGGCAGCGTAGTCGGTGGCCAGTTCCGGCCGCTCTCCGGTCCCGTCGGATCCTCCAGGAAACGCGCTCCGTACACCGATGACGTAGGAGGATCCTCCAAACCGGGATGACCCCTGATGCGCGGTGGGTGTCCGGGTCAGGACGGCGGGTCACCGGCGCCTCGCTCGGACGGGTGAAATCTCGCCGCCCCCCGCAACCGCCCCACCTCGGGTTCCGGTGGCCGAAACCGGTAACGATCAGCGATGAAGGGCACCCACGGTCAGCCATTTGGCGGTAAGAAGTGCTGTTGGAGAACCACCGGCAGACGTCATGTCAGCCGATGCGCCGACAGACCCAGCCGCCCGCCCGCCACAGGGAGCCCCACAGGTGAGCCAGCCGGAAATGCAGCCCGAGGAGAGTGCCTGGGGCAAGGAGATCGGTGAGGAGGACCAGCCCGCCGCAGCCGTGGCCCGGCGGGCCTCCACCCGCCACCGGACCGATCTGAGCGCCCGCCAGTTCCCGCTCGGGGACTGGGGCGAGCCCGCC
Organism: Kitasatospora sp. NPDC127060; assembly: GCF_042724935.1. Lineage (NCBI taxonomy): Bacteria > Bacillati > Actinomycetota > Actinomycetes > Kitasatosporales > Streptomycetaceae > Kitasatospora > Kitasatospora sp. NPDC127060. Next base: position 5,933 of record NZ_JBHXEG010000027.1, on the reverse strand, counting down.
GAACGGCTGGAGGAGCTCTACCGCTGGTCCGAGGAGCGGGCGGTCGAGGCGATCGAGTGGTACCGCCGGGACCGGATCTGGAAGCGCCGCTGGGCCCGACTGCTGCGGTTCGGGTCGGCCGGCTTCGCGGTGGGCGGGGTGACCGCCCCGCTGGTCCAGCTCACCGGCACCGTCGCGCACGGCGCCGGCTGGGGCTACGTCGGCCTCGCGCTCGCCGCCGCCTGCTACGGCACCGACCGGGTCTTCGGGCTCACCTCCGGCTGGATGCGGGACGTCTCCACCGCGCAGGCGCTGCAACGCCGCCTGGAGGCCTTCCAGTTCGACTGGGCGTCGGAGTGCGTGCGCGAGGTGCTCGGCCCGACCGAGGGCACCGCGGGCGAGGCCGCCGAGCGCTGCCTGGGCGTGCTGCGCCGGTTCTGCGAGGACGTCTCGGACATGGTCCGCACCGAGACCTCGGAGTGGATGCTGGAGTTCCGCGCGTCGATGACCCAGCTGCCCACCCAGTCCGCGGGGACGTGGGGCGGGCGCACCGAGCCCGGGGTGGGCGCCCAGGTGCGGGTGCTGCCGCCGCCGGGGGCCAGGCCCACCATGCCGCGCCAGCGGCCGCCGGAGGGGCCGCTGCGCTAGGGCGTGTCAGGCCGGAGCGGGACGCGCTACGCGAAGACGATCATCGAGCCCTGGGCGAGGCTGCGGGTCGCCGCCGCGTACAGGCCCGACCAGGCGTGCCGCTCCCGGGCGAAGGGGTGCAGGTCGTCGATCGGGGGCCCGAACGGCTGCTCCAGGCCGGTCGGGCCGAGCGGCCGGGTCGGGGCCGGCGGGTTGAGCGGGTCGATGCCCAGGGCCGGTGCCACGGCCTGGAGTTCGCGCAGCAGCCCGTGGCTGGAGCCGAGCGGGCCGCCGGAGGCGAGCAGGGTGTCGTCCACCAGCGGGGCCGGGAACTCGATCGGGACGTACGCGCCGGCGTGGTCGAAGTGCCAGACCAGGTGGGACTGTTCGGCGCTGCTCTCGAACATCTCCAGCAGCTGCTCGTAGTCGCCGCCGAGCGCGTCGACCGGGGTGATGTCCAGGCCGGTGAGGCCCAACAGGTAGGCGCGGCGCAGGAAGTGCAGCGAGTCGTAGTCGAAGGCGGCTATCGGTTCGACCGCCCCGCTGAGCCCGGGGACGAACTGGTAGACCGGCACCTCGGGCAGCCCGCGTGAGGTCAGCACCGCGTTGTAGAGCGCGAGGTCGTCCCGGAAGGGGTTGTCGGGGCTGTGGCTCAGCACGTCCACCAGCGGGACGAGCCAGAGGTCGCAGGCCATGGCCGGCAGTTCCTCTCCGGGCGGCGGGAATCGCCCGCGGGAGCGGGGCGACGACGGGGGCGGAGTCGGTACCCGGACGGCCCGTGCGGGCGCCCGGTTCGACGCCCGCCCACCCTACCGGCCCGGAGCCGGGTGCGGATCGGGCCGTCCCCGCGGGGCCTCGGGGGGCGGCTCGGGCAGCTTCCGGCCGAACCCGTTGTGCGGCGGCGCCCAGCGCGGCTGCGGCACCAGGCCGAGGCCCAGCCCCAGCTCCCGGCCCAGCTCCCGGCCGACCTCGTCGCTCCGCCGGGGCCGCCCGGACCGGGCCGTCCCCGTCGCCGTTCCCGTTCCCGTTCCCGGCGAGGGCTCCGGCGTGGGCTCCGCCGGCGGCCGGGCCGGCGACTGGGCCGACGGCTGGACCAACTGCGACGCCGGCGGCTCGACCGGGACGGGCAGCGGCTCCCCGTCGGCGACCTCGGTGAGCAGCCCGAGCACCGTCACCGACTCCAGCGGCCGTCCGGCCAGCCCGGCCAGCAGCCGGACGGTGAACAGGTTGTACTCGCAGACGATCCGGTGCGCGCCGGTCAGGTCGTGGGTCGCGATCGCGTCGACCAGGTCGGGGTGGCGGTCCCAGCAGACTCCGGCCAGGGTGGGCATCGCCCGCAGGTAGGGCGCGGCGAACATCCAGGACTGCACCCGCAGCCAGTCCAGGTAGTCCCCGATCCGGCGGTTGCCGAGCAGGGCGGAGACCTCCTGCCAGAACCGGCGGTCGCAGCCCACCATCACGTCCAGGTTCCCGGCCCGGGCGGCCCGGACGGCCGCGTCGGCCCGGCGGCTCAGCGAGGGCAGCCGGCTGAGGTCGGGCAGCGCCCGGCGGGTGGAGAACTGGCGGTAGAAGCTGTCGGTGAGCAGCACCCGGGACTCGAAGATCTCCAGGAAGTCCTCCCAGCCCAGCTCCGGCACCGTGAAGCCGCGGTGGTGCTCGGCCCGCAGCAGTCCCTGGGCGCCGAGGTCGACCAGGGCCTCGCGGGCCGGGGTGGCGGAGACGCCGTACAGGTCGGCGATCTCCTTGACGGTGAAGTTCCGGCCGGCCTCCAGCCGGCCGGCCATCATCTCCTCGCGGAGCGCGCCGGCGATCTGCTCGCGCAGGCTGTTGCGGTGGATGACGGGGCGGGGGGTGTCGCCGGCGCCGGTGCCGGACATGCGCGCGACCTCCTCGGGCGGGCCGCCGTGCCGACCCGCGACGGACCGGCCGACCGGCGGCGGGGAACACGACGAGTGCTCATCTTCTCAAACCGGCCCGGAGCAGGTACGAACCAACCCTCCGGAAAGCCGTGCCCCCGCCCGCGCCTACCGCTGGACCGGCGCCGGGATCCCCAGCAGGCGGTCCCGCAGCACCGGGAAGTCCTCGCGCGCCCGGCCCACCTCGGCCGGGTCGAACTCGACGGTCAGCACCTGCTCGTCCGGCCCGGCCTCGGCCAGCACCCGGCCCCACGGGTCCACCACCAGGCTGTGCCCGGCCTGCTCGACCCCGGCGTGCGTCCCGGCGGTGTTGCAGGCCAGCACGAAGGCCTGCTCCTCCAGCGCCCGGGCCCGGGCCAGCAGCGTCCAGTGCTCGCGCCGCTTGGCCGGCCAGGCCGCCGGGACCACCAGCAGCTGGGCGCCGGCGTCCAGCAGCGCCCGGAACAGCTCCGGGAAGCGCAGGTCGTAGCAGGTGGCCAGGCCCAGGGTGCCGAACTCGGTGGGCGCGGTGACGATCTCCTGCCCGGCCCCCATCACCACCGCCTCGCCGCTGTCGAAGCCGAAGCGGTGGATCTTGCGGTAGGTGTGCACCAGCTCGCCGTCGGGGGCGAACACCATCGAGGTGTTGTAGATCGGACCGTCCGGGTCGCGTTCGACGATCGAACCGGCGTGCAGCCAGACCCCGGCGGCCCGGGCGGCGGCCGCCATCGCGTCCGAGGTGGGCCCGTCCAGCGTCTCGGCGCCGTCCGACCAGAGCTCGTGGGCGAAGCCGCCGAGCGGCCACAGCTCGGGCAGCACCACCAGGTCGGCGCCCTGTTGGGCCCGCACCAGCGCCGCGGCCCGGGCCCGCCGTTCGGCGGGCGGCTCGGCGTCGGAGACCGCGAGTTGGATCAATGAAGCGCGCACAGTACCACCGTCCACGGCAAGAGACCTACGATCGTCACCCGAAAGCGCTGCCCAGCTGTCTCCCGGCAGCGTAACGTGCGGTTAGCGTGCGCGCCCGGAAGCCGGCCATCCCGGCCGAGAGCGACGGCCGGGCGCGGAGCGTAGGAAAGCTGACGGAGGGCCGGAGATTCCCGTGACGGACAACCAGACCGTGCAGGCTTACACGGAGGCGTGGACGCAGAGCATCGAGGCCATATCGGAGCTGGTCGCCCCCCTGCCCGAAGGCTCCTGGAACCGGGCCACCGAGTGCCCCGGCTGGTCGGTCCGAGACGTCGTCTCGCACGTGATCGCGGTGGAGTCCGAGCTGCTCGGCGATCCCCGCCCGATCCACTCGCTGCCGCGTGACCTTCGCCACGTGACCACCGAGTTCGCCCGCTACGTCGAACTGCCGGTCGACAAGCGCCGCTGCCACACCGCGCTGGAGATGACCAGCGAGCTGGAGTACACGATCATCCGCCGCTCCCGCGCGCTGCGGAACGCCAAGCAGACGCCGCAGGAGCCGGTCCGCTGGCCGGGCGGCCCGCTGGCCGGGGACATCCCGTACCACGAGCTGCTGCGGATGCGGGCCTTCGACGTCTGGGTGCACGAGCAGGACCTCCGCCGGGCCCTGGACACCCCCGGCGACCTGGACTCCCCGGGCGCCCTGGTCGCCCGGGACTACCTGCTGCAGTTCCTGCCCAAGGCCGTCGCCCACAACGCCGGCGCCCCGGCCGGGACGGCCGTGGTGGTGGACGTGACCGGCCCGGTGGAGTTCCTGCGCACCGTCCGGGTGAACGCGGCCGGCCGCGGCGTCGTGGACGAGTCGATCAGCCTGGCCCCGGACGTCCAGCTCACCATGGACTGGGAGACGTACGTCCGACTCGCCTGCGGCCGCGGTCGGCCCGGCCCGGTGGGCGTCGAGGGCGACAAGGAGCTGGCCGAGCGGGTGCTGGCCAACTTCTCGGTCACCGTCTGAGGCCCGGGGTTCAGGAGGCGGCTGCGACCTTCCGGCGCAGCCGCAGGATCATCGCCGTGCCCAGCGCCAGCGGGACGTACTGCCAGCAGAACGCCCAGCGGAAGGCCTCGGCCGAGTACGCCCCGGAGCCGGCCGGGGAGAGCGCGTCCAGCAGCACGCCGATGCCGAACAGGGTGATCATCGTGCCGATGAAGCCGCCCATGTTGACGATCCCGGAGGCGGTGCCCAGCCGCTCCACCGGGTTGCGGGCGCGCGCGTAGTCCAGGCCGACCAGCGAGGCCGGGCCGTTGCTCCCCATCACCAGGATGATCCCGACCAGCAGCCAGAACGGCGGGTGCCCGCCCGGCCAGGCCAGCACCAGCGCCCAGCCGAGCCCGGTGGCCGCGAGGACGCCGAACACGATCGGCATCCGGGCCCGGGCCGTCCGGGAGATCAGCCGGCCGAAGACGAAGCCGCAGCTCATGTTGGCGAGCACCAGCACGGTCAGCAGCCCGCCGGCCTCGCCCCGGGTCATCCCCTGGGCCTCGACCAGGTAGGGCAGGCCCCAGAGCAGTCCGAAGGCGTTGCCGGGGAACTGGGTGGTGAAGTGGATCCACAGGCCCAGCCGGGTGCCCGGCTCCCGCCAGCAGTCCAGCACCTGACGGCGGACCTTCGGCCGCTCCCGCCGCTCCCCCGCCGGCCGCACCGGCTCCTGCTGTGCCGGGGTGTCCTGGAGGAAGAGCGCGACCAGCGCGAACACCGCCACGCCGAGCAGCGCGATCGCCGCGAAGGTGGGCGTCCAGCCCTCGCTGTGCAGCGCCTGAGCGAGCACCACGGTGGTGACCAGGTTGCCGCCCATCCCGGCCAGGCCGGTCAGCTGGGCGACGAACGGGTTCTTCGCCGCCGGGAACCACCGGGCGGCGATCCGCAGCACGCTGATGAAGGTCATCGCGTCGCCGCAGCCGAGCACCGCCCGGGAGGCCAGTGCCGGGGCGAAGGAGGAGCTGAAGGCGAAGGCCAGCTGACCGGCGCTCAGCAGCAGCACGCCCAGCAGCAGCACCCGGCGCGGCCCGAACCGGTCGACCAGCAGGCCGACCGGGACCTGCATGGCCGCGTACACCAGCACCTGGAGGATGGAGAAGGTGGACAGCGCCGAGGCACCGATGCCGAAGCGCTCGGCGGCGTCCAGTCCGGCCACGCCGAGGCTGGTGCGGTGGATGACGGCCAGGATGTAGACGCTGACGCCGATGGACCAGGCCAGCCAGGCCGCGCGCCCGCCGGGCGGCGCGGGGACGGTGGCGGCGGGGAGCCCGGCGGTGGCCGGGGACTCGGCGGTGGCTCGGGGAGCGGGGACGGGCAGGGGCGGGGCTGAACGGGCGGGCTCCACGGTCATAGTCCGTCCAGACTAGTCATCCCATGATTGGACGCCCAGATCCGGGGGGGTGCCTCTATGTCCTTCGTCAAGGCTGCGCGGGTCATGCGGGCACGGTTTCGGGGGTGCGGGTTTCGTAGAGGGTGCCGTCTCGGAGCAT